>NZ_CP051154.1:3900000-4091164 GCF_012317045.1 Leifsonia sp. PS1209
TGCGCAGCGCAGGGCCGTACAGGTCGGCGTACGCGGGATCGCGGACGTCGGAGTCGAACTGCGCTCCGCCATTCATGAAGAACCAGTGCTCCGCCCGGTGGGTCGACGCACCGGTGATCAGCCAGGCCTGGTCGACGGCCGCGAAGAGATCTCCCATCACGTCGCGCTCCGGGCCCACCTCGGTCACCTTCCAACGCGAGCGTGCGGTGTCGTACATCGTGTAGCCGTCGTGGTGCTCCGCGACCGGGACCACGAACTGCGCGCCCGCCCGCTTGAACAGCGCGACCCACTCCTTCGGGTCGTAGTGCTCCATGCGGAAGTGAGGAAGGAAGTCTTTATACCCGAAGCGGTCGTGCGGTCCGTATGTCGCCACGTGGTGCTCGAACGCGGGCGTGCCCCGCTGGTACATGGTGCGCGGGTACCACTCGTTGCCGAAGGCCGGCACCGAGAAGGCTCCCCAGTGCAGGAAGATGCCGAACTTGGCGTCGCGGTACCACTGCGGAGCGCGATAGCGGGACAGTGACTCCCACGTAGCGTCGTACGGCCCGGCTTCGATGACGGCATCCACCATCGAGAGCGCCGGACGATTGTCCGACACGTCGACCGGCGCCGGCAGCGTCGTGGGGTCGAGTGGTTCGAGGTTCACATTTCTCCGTCCGTCGGGGCTCAACGGCCGCCGAAGGCGCCCGCGCCGATCGCGGCCACCAGTTGTCTCTGGGCGAACGCGACCACGACCACCACAGGAGCGATTGTCATCACGCACGCCGCCATCAGCAGCTGCCATTGCGTTCCGGTCTGGGTGGTGAACCCGGCGATCCCGATGGGGATCGTCCACTTGTCGGAGCTGTTGAGGATGATCAGCGGCCACAGGAAGCTGTTCCAGCTGCCCAGGAACGCGAAGATCGAAAGCACCGACAGGGCCGGCCGGACCAGCGGGACGATGACGCTGATGAGGATGCGCCAGGTCGTTGCCCCGTCGAGCCGAGCGGCCTCCTCCAGCTCTGCCGGAATCTGGAGCATGAACTGCCGGAGCAGAAACGCTCCGAAGGCGCCGAACAGTCCGGGCAGGATCAGAGCCACCCACGTGTCCGCTAGCCCCGCCTGGTCGAAACCGAGGAACAGGGGAACGACGGCGACCTCGCTCGGCAGGGTCAGCGTGATGACGAACAGCAGGAAGACGGCGCTTCGACCCGGGAACTTCAGCCGCGCGAACGCGAACGCGGTGAGGGTGGCCACGATCAGCGTCAGCACCGTTGAGATGGCGGCCACGACCAGGCTGTTCAGGAGCAGGCGTCCGAAGTCGACCTCGGTCCACGCATCCACGAAATTGGACCAGAGGACCTTCGATCCGATGAAGGTGATCTGCGCCGCGAACACCTCGTTCGCCGGCTTCAGCGCGGTGAAGAATGTCCAGATCAGCGGGAACGAGAACACGATCGCGAACAGCCACGCCACAGTCGTGTTGGCGGCGAACCCGATGGTCCGTCCCCGGCGTCGCCAGCGAGAGCTCGAGGCCGGTAACTGGTGCTCAGTCATAGTGGACCCACTTCCTCTGTCCCCAGAGTTGGAACAGCGTGAAGATCGCGATGATCACGAACAGCACGGTGGCGATAGCCGACGCGTAACCGAGCTGGTTGTTCGTGAAGGCGGTCTGATAGAGGTACAGCATGATCGTCATCGTGCTGTTGCCGGGGCCGCCGCCCGTGATCACATAGGCCTGAGCGAAGGTCTGCCAAGCGCCGATCACGGTCAGCACCGTGGTGAAGAACAGGGCCGGGCTGACCAGCGGCAGCGTGATCGAGAAGAAGCGTCGGAACCGGCCGGCCCCGTCGATCCGCGACGCCGCGACGACATCGGGGCTGATCGAGTCGATGCCGGCACCGAGCACGATCATGTTGTACCCGAACGACTGCCAGAGCGAGACGCCGATCACGACGGTCAGAGCCCAATTCCCGTCGCTGAGCCAGGGGATCGGAGCAAGCCCGATGCCCGTCAACGCCTGGTTGACGGCTCCATCCTTCTGAAACAGCAGACGGAAGACCGCGGCGTTCGCCACCATCGGCGACAGCGCCGGGATCAGGAAGATCACGCGGAGCCAATTGCGGCCGGCAATGCGCGTCTTCAGCCAGAGCGCCATCGCCATCGAGATCGCGATGTTCGCCGGGACATAGATGAGCACGAAGATCGCTGTCACCATGACGCTGTTGAGGAACTGCGGGTCGCGCAGCAGCCGGAGGTAGTTCTCGGCCCCGGTGAACTGGGTGCCTCCCAGCAGGGTCGAGTCGGAGAATCCCAAGATCAGCGAAGCGACCTGCGGGATGACGATGAACACCGCCAGCCCGATGAGTCCGGGGAGCACGAAGGCCCACCCCACCCAGCGGGGGCCCCCGAGGAGCCGGCGACGAAGCCGGCCCCTCGGGGGTTCCGGTTGGGCGACGGACCCGTTGGAGACCTCTTTCTCCGCACGGTCCAGACGCACGAATGTCATTGTCCGAGGCCGGCCTTGACCTGCTGCAGCACCTCGGTCACCGTGCTCTTACCGGAGAAGGCGTTCACCTCGTACTGCGTCAGAAGCGTGTCGATCTGAGCCTGGTTCGACGGAACAGGCGAGGGCGTCGCGTCGCCGGTCATCTGCTTGATCACCGTGGTGAACTCCGGCGACCCGACGTTGGTGGACCATGCGTCCAGGGCGTCGATACGCGCGGGCACGGATGCCTGCGACTTCGTGACGAACTCGAGTCCGCTCTTGCTCGTCATCGCCTCGATGGCCTTGAATGCCTTCTGCTTGTCGCCACAGGTCTTCGTGATGCCGAAGCCCGATCCGCCGATGAAACCCTTCGAGGTGCCGCTCTTGCTCGGAATGACGGCGATGCCGACGTTGTCCTTGCCGAGGCTCTGCTGCGCGTGCTGCAGATCCCACAGCCCCTGCATCTCCATGGCCGACTGACCGGTGTTGAATGCGTCGATGTCGGGGAAAGTGCCGCCCGCGGCTGCCTCGAGCGGCTTCGCAACCTTGTACTTGTTCGACAGGTCGACGAGCAGCTGCAGCGCGTCGCGGAAGTTCGGGTCGGTGAACTTCGGGCCGTTCTCGTCTGCCCACGGGTGTCCGTCGGCAGCCATGAGGGTGCTGATGGGGTTCGACCCCTGAGGGATGGCGAAGCCGTACACACCGTTCCTCGTGGTCGCCTTCGCTGCCGCGATGAAGTCGTCGGTCGTCCAGCTGTTGCTGGGGTCGGCCACGCCGGCTTCCTTGAACATCTTCTTGTTGTAGAGGACGACCGTGGGCCCGGCGTTGAACGGGATGGAGTAGAGCTTTCCGTCGACGCTGAGCTGCTCCAGCATCGCCGAACTGTACGCCGACAGGTCGAGCTTGTTCTTCTTCGCGAGGTCGTCCAGAGGCTCCAGCCCCTGCACGTACTGGTTCACCCGGCCGTTCTGGAACGTCACCAGGCACGGTGCGCTGCTGCTCTTCATCACCGTGGGGAGCTTCGTGTAGTAGTCGCCGATCGGCGGACCGGAGAAGCTCACCGCCATCTTCGGATCGGCGTGCTTTCCTCCGGCGATGTAATCGCTCCACTGCTGCTTGTCGGCCTTGCCGCCGATCCACGTGTACATCTTGAGCGTGCCGCCGTCGAGGCCCGAGGTCGCGCCTCCGCCCCCCGAGCATGCAGAGAGACCGAGGGCGAGCACGCCCGCGACCGCGACGAAGACGCCGACGCGTCCCCGTCTCCTCGTGTTTTTCAACCGTGACATCTTGAACTCCTCCTTGAGTACTAGGGCGAAACGTTACGACTTAGGTGAATGCTAGAAGTTTCGGTGATGCGAAGTCAAGAGTTTCCGTCCACCACTAAACGTTTCGTGCGCTCCGTCTCCTTCAGCAGATCGTGCGCGAGGATGGTCTCTGCGACGGTCATCGTTTTCAGCGCATCGCCGAAATGCGACGACGGCAGACGACGCGTGCGCACCGCCTCGATGAACTCGGCGCTCTTGGCCCGAAAGCCTCCGCGCACGTGGAGGTCCGAGGAACCCGCCGAGTCGGCGGCATCCAACTCCTCGCGCCCGTCGGCGTCCCAGACGGTGCCGCCGACCTCGAGATCGCCTTCCGCCACGATCCCCTGCCCGTGGATTTCCACGCCGAACGTCCTCCGGCCGCTCGTCCAGTTCGTGATCATGACCCCGACCGCGCCCGTGTCGAACTCGAGCGTCGCCGCAATGAAGTTGATGTCGTCGACGATCACGCGGCGCGTCACATCCGAGACGGCGATGACCTCGCCGCCGCAGAGGTGCCGGAGGGTGTCGATCACGTGGACGCCGTCGTCCATCATCCGGTCGCGCGCCGACACCATCGGGGTCGGATCGTTCTTGTAGAACCGGCACACCGCATGGACCACCTCGCCGCGCTCGCGCACCCGGCCGACCATGCGCGCCAGCAGGGGGGACGCACGCCGCTGGAAGCCCACCTGCGTGACGCAGCCGTTCTCGTCGGCGAGGCGTGCGAGCGTGCGCGCCTGATGAACAGTCAGGCCGAGCGGTTTCTCGACGAAGAGATCGAGGCCGCGCACGAGGCACTCGCACCAGATGCCGAACATGATCTCGGGCGGCCCGATCACGTAGACGGCGTCCGGACGCGTCTCGTCGAGCATCGCCGACCAATCGGCGAATAGAGCAGTGATACCCCATCGTTCGCCGGTCTCCCGGAGCCGTTCCGGCGAGAGATCGCAGATGCCCGCGATCTCCACATCCGGAAGCGACGTCAACGACGGGTAGTGGACGAGGTTCGCCATCTGTCCGGCGCCGATGACGGCGACGCGCACAGGCCCCCTCTCCGCTGCGCTCATCGGAGTGCCCCCGCGACGCCCTGAGCAGCGGTTCGCAGGCTTCGCGCGTATTCGAGGTCCCGTGTCACTTTCGCGACGAGGTCGCTCTCGTCCGTGTATTCCGCGGTGAGGCAGATCGCGCCGGCGAACGCATGCTCCACGAGGTAGCTGATCGCGCGACCCCATTCCGCCATACCGCTGCGGGCGTCGGTGAAGACCGGTTCCCAGGCAGGATCCCCCTGCGAAGACACCCGCTCGTAGTATGCGCTCTTGAGGTTGACCATCCCGAGCCACGGCCACAGCAGTTCCAGACCATGCTCCGGCCGCTTGCGAGCGAGGGCGTCGTGCGCCGCGTCCCAGATCGCCGCGACGAATCGGGGATCGACGTCCTGGAGCAGCGCGAAGAGCTCCGAAGAGTCGGCGATGTAGTCGTCGTAGTGCGGCTGGATCGCGACCCGAACGCCATGGCGTTCGGCCCTTTCGGAGAGGCCGGCGAGTGTCCGGCGTATGTCCGCGCCCGTTGCGGCGTAGCCACCGGACCCGATGGGCACCATGATTCGGATGAGCGGCACGCCCGCCTCCGCACACGCGGCGAACGTCGCCTCGTCCGTACCCGAGGCGATGCTGGAGACGGCGACCCCGGCTCGCGCGAGTTCCCGCACCGCCGTCGGGAGGGCCGTCGACACGTCATCCGGCGTCACCTGATAGCCGGGCCGCACGGGTAGCTCGACGGCGTCGAAGCCCATGGTCGCCACCAGCTCGCCGAGATCGCCGATGCGTGGCTCTCGCCACGGTTTGGTGAAGACGCTCCAGGTCGTCGTGGGATCAATGTGTGGCATGTCGGACTCCTCGTCAGGGACGTCGCGGGGAGGACGCCCGGAAAATTTTGTGCAACGATACAGTAGTTCGTGCAACGATACAGTGAATCCGAAGCTCGTCAATCAGAGAAGGGGTGAGAGCGATCGCGACCATCAGGGATGTGGCTCAGGCCGCCGGAGTCTCGCCCTCGACCGTTTCGAACCTGCTCAACGCGCGCGACCATCTCATGCAGCCCGAGACACGCCGCCGCGTGCTCGAAGCCATGGAGTCGCTCTCCTACCGGCCGAGCCGGGTGGCCAGGCAATTGCGTGGCGCGCCGAACCCCACGCTCGGCCTGATCGTCCCCTCGGTGGCCAACCCGTTCTGGGGATCGTGGGCTGCCCACCTCGAGGCGGCGTTCCACGCGCAAGGGCGGCAGATCTACCTCTGCAACAGCGAACGCGATCCTGAGCGCGAACGCGCGTACGTCGAGCAACTCTGGGCTGACGGCATCGAGCACATCGTGCTCTCCACCTCCCTCCCGTCGCTCGAGCACCTGCGGCCCGCCATGGACGCCGGCGTGCAGATCATCGCGTTCGACCGTGAGCATCAGGCAACGGACCCGCCGGAGCTGCTGAACGTCAGCATCGACAACGAAGCGGGCGCGTGGATGGCCACGCAGCACCTCATCGAGCGAGGCCACAGGCGCATCGCATTCGTGTCCGGCGCGATGCGCACCATCAGCAGACAGCGTCGCTTCGCCGGCTACTGCCGAGCGCTCGCCGAGAACGGCATACCGTTCGACGACGCACTCGTCCCGCGCTCGTCCGACTTCGGCGATGCGGACAGCGGCCCACTTGCCAGCAAGGCGGTGAACGCGCTGCTGGCACTCGACGACCAGCCCACCGCCCTGGTCGCCGTCAACGACATGTTTGCCCTCAGCGCATCGGCCGCGATCCGGGATGCGGGCCGCGAGATCGCCGAATTCGCCGTCGCCGGGTTCGACGACATCCCGGTCGGAAGCCTCATCTCGCCCGCTCTGACCACCGTCCAGCAGCCGCTGCGCGAGATGGCGGAGGCGGTCCTCCGACTCACGGCGGGCGGTGCCGACGCCGGTGAGCCCAGCCCCTCGCTCGTGTTCCCGCCGACCCTCGTGGTGCGGGCCTCGACGGAACGGAGAATCGCGTGACAGCATCCGGAGCCAGAGTGCTCATCGCAGGCGCCGCCGGCGGGGTCGGCCGCGCCGTCGCCCTGGCGGCGGCGTCAGAGGGCGCGACCGTGCTGCTGCTCGGACGCGATCGCAACAAGCTCGATGCCGTGCGTGCAGAGGTGGCCGAGGCCGGAGGAACCGCACACGTCGCGGTCGCCGATGCGACCTCGGCGGTGCAGGTCGACGACGCCGTCGCGGCGCTGCGGCGCGACGCGGGCGGAATCGACGTCGTCGTGAATGCGGTCGGCGTCAATCTCAAAGGCCGTCGCCTCGACGAACTGGACGAAGCCGGCTGGCGCTCGGTGCTCGACGGCAACCTCACCGCAGCCTTCTTCCTCACCCGGGCGGCGGTTGCCGGTTTCCGTTCCGACGGTGGCGGACTGCTCATCCACATCTCCTCCGTCGCCGCTCTGGTTCCCGACCTCTCCGGAGCGGCGTACCAGGCCAGCAAGGCTGGTCTTGCCGCTCTCGCGCGCGCCACGGCTCTCGAGACCGGCGGCGACGGCGTGCGGGTCACGACGATCTCGCCGGGCCTCATCGACACCGGCTTCGTCCGCCACCGCGCAGCGCCGCCCACGCCCGAAGAGCTGGCGGGAGCACTACACCCGGAGGACGTCGCCGACATGTGTCTCGCCGTCATCCGGATGCCCGCCCGGGCGACCGTCAGCGAGATCGTCATGAGACCCACCGGGCGCTGACCTCGAGTACGTCCCCAGTTCCGACCGAGACGGAGATCTCCATGACCGCACCCTCCACCCCACGAACCGTCCTGATCACCGGCGGCGCGACCGGCATCGGGCTCGGCATCGCCGAGGCCTTCCTGCGCGCGGGCGACCGCGTGGCGATCACGACGAATGCCTCGCCGGTGCCCGAGCACGTGGCCGACCGGGTGATCGCCGAGCGGATGGACGTTACGGACAGCGCCCAGGTGACGACGACCGTCGCGCGCATCTGCGAGGCCCTCGGAGGGAGCATCGACGTACTGGTCAACAATGCCGGCGGCCTCGTCGCGCGCCGTCCGATGGACACAGCAGACGACGCGCATTGGCAACACGTCATCGAACTCAACCTCTCGAGCGTCTTCTACGTCGTGCGCGCGGCCCTCCCTGCGATGACCGACGGCGGCCGCGTCGTCAACATCTCCTCGCTGGCGGCGCACAACGGCGGCGGCCAGGGAGCGGGCGCGTACGCCGCGGCCAAGGCCGGAGTCGAGGGCCTCACCCGAGCTCTGGCGAAAGAGCTGGGGCCACGCGGGATAGCCGTCTCCGCGGTCGCCCCTGGTCTCATCCTCGATACCCCGTTCCACGAGCGCTTCACCCCGGAAGCCGACCAGCGCGCATCCATCGCCGCCACCCCGCTCGGACGAGCCGGCACACCCGCCGACGTCGCCGCCGCGGTGATGTACCTTGCTTCGGAGGCCGGCGGCTTCGCCTCGGGAACAGTGGTCGCGCTCAACGGCGCCGCCGCGTTCCACTAGTCGAAGCGATCTCCGCGCCACCGTGGCGCCCACCGGAAAGAGAGCACATATGCGCATCGTCGTCATCGGAGCAACAGGGCATATCGGTGGCTATCTTGTGCCGCGCCTCGTGGCGGACGGGCACGCCGTGGTCGCGATCACGCGCGGTAGCTCGGCCCCGTACCGTGAGGACCCGGCCTGGCAGAGCGTCGAGCGGGTGATCGCCGACCGCGAGGACGAAGATGCCGCGGGCGCTTTCGGCCCCCGCGTCGCCGAACTCGAAGCAGACGCCGTGGTGGACCTGATCTGCTTCACTCCCCGATCCGCCCAGCAGCTCGCCGACGCCCTTCGCGGACGGGTGCGACAGCTGGTGCACGTCGGCACGATCTGGACGCACGGCATCCTCACCGAGGTTCCCGCTCCCGAGAACGCCGCCAAGCGGCCCTGGGGTGAGTACGGCATCCAGAAGGAGGCAATCGAACGTCTGCTGCTGGCCGAGTCCCGACGCGAGGACGGTCTCCCGGTGGCGATCGTGCACCCGGGTCACATCTCCGGCCCCGGCTGGCCGATTGTCACCCCGCAGGGCACCACCGACCTCGGTGTCTGGCGGAGCCTGGCGGACCAGCGGGAGCTCTTGCTGCCGGGCTTCGGGCTCGAGACCGTGCATCACGTGCACGCCGACGACGTGGCCCAGTTGATCCGGCTCTGCCTCGAACACCCGGACAAGGCGAACGGCGAGGCGTTCCACGCCGTCTCCGAGCGCGCGCTCACACTGCGCGGGTTCGCGGAAGAGGCCGCCCGGTGGTTCGGGGTGGAAGCCAGGCTGCGCTTCGTGCCGTTCGAGGAGTTCAGCGCCTCCCTCCCCGAGGAGCACCGCGACTCCGCCCTCCAGCACATCGCCCGCAGCCATGCGATGAGCATCGAGAAGGGGCGCAGACTGCTGGGCTACGAACCTGCGCACTCGTCGCTCGAGGCCGTGGCGGAGTCAGTGGAGTGGCTGCGACAAGCCGGTCGTCTGGGCGAGGGAGTTCCGCCCGTCCGCTTCGTTTGAGACGCAGCCGCGCCAGCGTCGGGACTGTCGTGGTCGAAACGATTCGCGCCGCGCTGTCGCTGGATTATGCTGAGCGGACGCGGCACTCAGACATCGGCGACCGTGAGGGGTGTTGGACGGAGACACCAGGAAAGACGGGGCTGTGACGACATACAAGGACATCCAGCGGGCCACAGGGCTCTCGCTCGCCACGATCTCCAAGTACTACAACGGGCGAAACGTTCTGGAAGCCAATCGCGAAGCGATCGAGACGGCGGCCCGCGAACTCGACTTCCGGCCGAACCAGTTCGCTCGCACGCTGCGTTCGCGGCGGTCGCGCACGGTCGGGGTGCTGCTGCCGGCGCTAGACAACGACTTCCACCTGACGATCATCGCCGGGGTGGAGGAAGCTCTCCGCCCACGTGGGATCAGCGTCATCGTGGCAGCCAGCCCGGATCCGAGCGAAGATCCCGTCAACCTGCTGATGGACCGCATGGTGGACGGAATCGTCGCGGTCACCCCGCCTCACGACGTGCCCGCCCTGCGCGCCGCGGCTGCGCGCGTTCCGGTCGTGATGGTCGACTGGTTCATCGACGACGTGCACGCCGACGGAGTCTTCATCGACAATGCAGCGGCTGGAGCACTCGGGGCCCGGCATCTCCTCGATCACGGTCACCGCCGGATCGGATTCGTCGGCGGCGAGCCGATCATCTCCTCCATGCGCCTGCGCACCGAAGGGTTCGAGCGCGCGCTGGCTTCCGACGGGGTGCAGGTTGACCTCTCACTGGAACGTCTCGTACCGCTCACAGTCGAAGCGGGCTATCGCGCCGCTCAGGAGTTGCTCGCCCTGCGGCCGCGCCCCACCGGGCTTTTCACTGCGAACTACGAGCTCACCCTGGGCGCCGTGACCGCTGTGAACGACTCGGGGTTACGCATCGGCCGTGACATCTCGGTGGTCGGATTCGACAGCCGGGAGCTCGCACAGGCGCTCGTGCCGAAACTGACGGTCATCGTGCAACCGACCCGCAAGATCGCCAAGCACGCCGCCCGCCTGATCGCCGACCACATCGAGTCGCCGGACGAGCGCCCCGAACCGAGGATCGAGTACCTCGAAGCGCACCTCATCCCCGGTGCCTCGGTGGCGCGCCTCGATGAATGACGCGGCGGCAACACAGCAACTGCTCATCGAGTCCGTTTCTCGGCGGTTCGCTCGACCGCGTGCGGCAGGCTCTCACCACGGGGCGCTAGCCGGCCCTACCGCTGCCACCGAATCCTCGCGGCCACGATGAATCGCGCAATCGCGAGGGCGACGATCACCGGGAAGGCGATCGCGCCTGTGACGATCCGCTGGTGCGTGTCGCCGAACACGGCGGCAACAGCCGCGATCATCGCCGCAGCGGTCAGGAGCCAGTAGATCCACGCGAACACACCCGTCCTGACCGCGTTGCGGAACGGGTCCCCCGACCGCTTCGATTCGTCGATGGCCATCGAATTCACCGTCCTCTAGGCGTAGCAATGAACATACACATTGTGGAAGTTGTTCGGAATCGGATAGCTCGCCCAGCGGGTTCCGAAGCACTGGCAGGTGTTCCGCGCGACGTTCGCCTGCGCCCACCCGCCGATCACCGCAGCAGTACACAGCACGACAGCCGGCCCGGTAACACGGCGTGCCGCCTACAGTAGCTCGATACGCTAAATCCATTACGTTAAATGCTAGAATCGTTTTTCCCCTCATGCCGCTCTCGGCGGCTCGCTCGACCGCGTACGGCAGGCTCTCACCAAGGGGCGCTAAGCTCTCAGGCAGCGTCCGGCGTTCTTCTGGCCGTTTCTTCGCAGCGATCCGCTGCCGAACGGACATTCACCGCACACTTCAGCCCACCAGCGCTCGCCCGGCATCGCCGCCGCCGACCGCATCCAGGGCAGCTCAGCTCGCGCGCACCGTCGACACGGTTCGCGCATCCACCGTCCGCGTCACTGGCGCGGTCGACGGGTCGCATCGCGTGGCCCGCAACACGAATAAAAGGGAATGACGATATGGCCACCGGCACCGTCAAATGGTTCAACTCCGAAAAGGGATTCGGGTTCATCGCGCCCGATGACGGCACGAAGGATGTCTTCGCGCACCACAGCGCGATCGTCGGCGGCAACGCCGGACACCGCAACCTCGAAGAGAACCAGAAGGTCGAGTTCGACACCGCGAACGGCCCCAAGGGCCCGCAGGCGGAGAACATCCGCGCCCTCTAGGGTTTCGCACTTCGGGCGGGGGCGGGACGGCTCAGCCGTCCTTCCCGCCGCCTACTGCTCGCCCGGCTCCCAGCGCCACAGCTCGCGCTGGGCGAGCAGTGCAAGCTCGCGGAGCACGTCGAGATCCGTCTCCGACTCCGCAGGGTCCCTCGCCGTCCGGCCGAAGACGCAGATCGCGCCGATGCGCGTCCCGTCCGGCGCCTCCACCGGATATCCGGCGTAGAAGCGCAGGTGCGCGGGCCCGGTCACCATGTCGTTCTCCGCGAACCGCGGGTCGTCTTCCGCGTTCGGGATGACCATGCCGTCGTCGGTGGCGATCGTGTACACGCACACCGACTCCTCCAGCGGGAACTCGGTCAGTTGCGTGCCGCTCGACGCCAGATGCCACTGCTTCTCGTCGTCGAGCACCGAGAACAGTGCGATGTCCGACTGCAGGGTGCGGCGGGCGGTGCCGACGATCCCGTCGAGGCGCGCATCCGGGCCCCGTTCGTGGAGCCGCAGCCTCGCGATGGCGTCCACCCTGTCCTCCGCGGGCGCCGGCGGGACGGTGCTGATCACGTCGGCGACGTCCGGGGCGATCACGTCGGCGATCTGCCGCGCCCAGAACAGGTAGTCGGCCGGGGTGCGGTGGCGGGCGCTGTCGTTGTGCGGCGGCGCGGCCAGCGGGACGAACACGGCCAGGTCGGTGTCGGCGCACACCGCGGCCGCCCGCCTGTTCAGCTCGGTCGCCGACCGCTGCACGATGTCGCCGTACTCGTTGTCGTACGGCCGCACCGAACGGATCGGCTGACTCCCGAGCCACACCACGACACCCTGCGACCGCGACCGGATGTGGTCGAGCGCCGCCCGCATCCTGCTCTCCCAGCGCACGGGGTCCGCACGGTGCAGCGCGTCCGTCATGGTCACACTGACGACGATCGCCGCATACCGGGACAGGTCGGCGTCTGCGAGCGTCGACCGCAGCGTGCGCACGCCGATGTCCGCGCCGGCGAGCACGTCGACGACGACGCCCCGCCCGGTGGTCGCAGCCATCGCGCGGGCGAGGGCGCCGGGCAGCGCGAGGTCGTGACTGCCCACTCCCCAGCCGGCGGCCGGGCCGGAACCGACGACGAGCATCCGGATGCTGTCGCGCCCAGAGGCGTACGCCTGCGGTGCATCCATCGGCCGGATGGTGCGCGACCGTGCGGAGGCGACGCGCCACAACCACAGCCGCGACGCGAGATCGCGCAGCGGCGCCGGAAGCGAATCGACCTGCACCCTCCGACGGTAGCCCGCGAATGCATGCGTTGCGAGTGGATGCTTGGCGACACGCTGACCCGCTCATGCGCGCGTGGCGAGTGGATGCGCGCCCGCCGCGGCAGCCCGTCCGCTACGACCGGCCAGCGCTACGGCCGCCCGCTACGGCAGCCCGCCCCTACGGCAGGATGTGTCCCGCCGTCGTGAACAGGCGGTACCACTCCTCGCGGGTGAGCGGCACGTCGCTTCCCGCTGCGGAGTCGAGCAGGTGGTGCACGTTCGTGGTGCCGAGCACGACCTGCATGTTCGCGGGGTGCCTGGTGATCCAGGCGACGGCGATGGCGGCGGGCTGCACGTCGTACTTCGCCGCGAGCCCGTCGATCACCTCGTTCAGTTCGGCGTAGTTCTCGCGGTCGCCGAGGAAGACGCCGTCGAAGAAGCCCTTCTGGAACGGCGACCAGGCCTGCAGGGTGATGTCGTTGAGGCGGCTGTAGTCGAGGATGCCGTTGTCGCGGTCGATGGACTGGTCGAGGGCGGCCATGTTGGCGGCGATGCCCTGGGCGATCAGCGGGGAGTGGGTGATGCTGAGCTGCACCTGGTTGACCACGATCGGCTGGCGCACAGAGCGCTTGAGCAGGTCGATCTGGCCGGGGGTCTGGTTGGAGACGCCGAAATTGCGGACCTTGCCGGACTCGAACAGCTCGTCGAAGGCGGCGGCGACCTCGTCCGGCTCCACCAGCGTGTCCGGGCGGTGCAGGAGCAGCAGGTCGAGGTAGTCGGTCTTGAGGGCGGAGAGGGACTCGTCGACGGTGGTCAGGATGTGCTCGCGGGAGAAGTCGAAGTAGCCGTCCCTGATGCCCACCTTCGACTGGATCTGCACCTGGTCGCGCTCGGACGCCGGAATGGCCCCCGCGTCCCCGAACCGCGTCTCGCAGCTGTGCCGCACATCGCCGTAGATGTCGGCATGGTCGAACATGGTGATCCCCGCATCCCTGGCCGACCGCACCAGGCTGCGGATCTGTTCGTCGTCGAGCGGGGTGATCCGCATCAGGCCGAGGATGATGTTCGAGGTTTCGACGGTGGTGTTCGGAAGGGTGAAAGTCTTCATGGGCCTATTCTGCTCCCGCCACCGGATGCGCGCTCCCGCCACCGGATGCATGAGTACGGTCCGCGCGCAACCCCTATACCCCCGCGGGGAACGGCCTACCGTTCGTGATCCGACGTCGACGGAGGACCCATGACGATTTCCCACGCAGACCAGCGCGCGTGCGACCGCTTCCGCGCGGAGACCCACCTCGAGGCGCGCCCGGCAGCCGCGCCCTGCTACATCGTGCACGCTCTCGGCCGCGACTTCCGCGTGAGCGACGAGATGGCGCGCATCTTCCTGCGCCAGGTCGAGCGCGTGCTCGAAACGGACAGCTCGGCACTCGTCGTGCTGCGCCACCAGCACGGCGTCGAGCTGCTGCTCGTGCGCGACGACAACGCGTTCTCGATCCGGCAGGAAAGCACGGTCGAGGCGACGCGGGAGGCGCACGCGCTGACCGCGTGACCGCCCCGGATCACGTGCTGGCGGACTCGGCAAGTCGGGATTCGAGGCGATCGAGGGCGTCCTTGCCGGTCGCCCAGTCTCCGAGCCCGCTGGCGGAGTTGATGTGCCCGGTGCTGCCCGCCACGAGGAGGCCACTCCCCCAGCCGTCCGCCAGCCCCTCGGCCTTCCGGCGGTCGCAGTACGGGTCGTCCGCACTCGCGACGACCACGCTCGCACACGGCAGCCGGTGCTCTCGCAGAGAGACGAAGGTCGGAGCATCCCGAGCCGGGAACGCCTCGCCCGCCGGATCCGGCGGCGCAACGAAGAACGCCCCGACCGGCCGCTCGACGGGTGCATGGCGCAGCCACTCGGACACTGCCCAGCAGCCGAGGCTGTGCGCGACCAGCACTATGCCGTCGACCCGCGGCTCGATGGCGCGCACGGCTCGCTCGATCGCGGCGACCCAGTCACCGAGCTCCGGATGCGACCACGACACCGGCTCGATGCGGACCGCATCAGCACCCCACTGCTGCTGCCATCGCGTCTGCCAGTGCGTTGCGTCAGAGCCCCCGATACCGGGAACGATCACGTGACCGATCACCTGCCACCTCGTCTTCCATGCGCCCCGACCGGCGACCGGAGTTCTCGTAACCCAGCATGATGGCAGATGACCTCGATGCAGAGCGTGCGTGGCGAGTGCGCCCGGGTCACTCGCGCGCGAGCAGCGCCTGCAGCGGCCCCGGCACCCGCTCCGCCGGGAGCGCCAGCACGAGGGCACGCCCGTAGTGCTCCTTGCGTCCCGACGTCGTGCCGAGGAACCGGTGCAGCTGCTGCTCCACCGGCCGGAGGCGCTGCGCTGGCTGCTGCTGGAACATCCGGAACAGGCGCAGATCGCCCTCGCGGGCCAGCACCTCCTCGACGCCGCGGACGCCGAGGGCGCCGATCAGTTCGCCCTCCAGGTCGGGGTGGCAGACGTGGATGTCGGAGGCGCGCATCCCCGCCCAGTGGAAGAACCGCACCTCGCCGGCGTCGCACAGGCCGCGGAGCGCCACGCCCATCCCGTTCGGTCCGAGCATGGCCACGAACCTCCGGATGCTCATCGCACCACCCATCGGAAGCACCGCCCAGCCCTCGCCCGGCAGCTCCCTGCCGTGCAGTTCGGCGAGCGCCTCGACCGCTGCACGGTCACTCGCACCCTCGACCAGGATGGCGGTGTCGATACCGCCGCCGCCACCGGGAGAGGGCGCGACGGGAGGGGGCGCGACGCCGGCCGCCCACGCCGACACGGCGTGCTCGAACGCACGCACCTCTGCGGTGCGCGAGCCACCCTCGGAGGGCCGGACGCTCGACGGCTCCGTCACGCAGCCATTCTGGCACCGTGCCCCCTTCCCATCGACGGCGGGGCGCGTACGGTGCGTGGAACAACCACCACGGAGAGGACGACGATGAAGGTAATCATTTTCCTGGCAGGCGCGGCCGTTGGCTTCGTGCTCGGGTCCCGGTCAGGGCGCAAGACCTACGACACCATCAAGCGTCAGGTCAGCGGGTTCACGCACTCCGACCCTGTTCAGCAGGTGAAGGGCGACGTCCGCGACCTCGCAGGCAAGGCGGCGTCCGAACTCGGCGACCGCGCGAGCGACCTGGTCGACAAGGCCAGCGGCAAGCTCGACGACATCACCGGCAAGAGCAGCAGCTCCAGCACGGGCAGCACGAGCCCCAGCGGGGCGTAGGCGCACTGAGGGCTCAGGCGCCCTGCGGCGGGTCCGTCAGCAGGCCGACCCGCTCGGCGACGTATGCCTCGAACGCGACGGCATCGGCATCCGGTGTCGTCGCGTTCCAGCGCACGAGGGCGCGTCCGTCGCGCACGAACAGGGGGCCGGTGGATGCGCGCAGGCTCGCCGCATCCAGGTCGATGATCGCCGCGTCGTAGTTGACGGTCTCTCCGTCCGGGATGTGCCCGCGTTGCGCCGCTGCCCGGTACGCGCGCCTGGTCTCGGCGGACTGCGACTGGTACGCGGGACGGCCGGGTGCGGTGGCGCGGATGATCGCCCCTGTCGCGCGCAGCACGCCCTGCCTGTCGAGCAGCAGCACGCCCAGCCGCCACACCCTGCCCACCGGCCGCAGCACAGGCTCCCGGGTGACGAGCAGCTTCCGGTGTCGCGGCACGAACTCGGCCAGCGCCTCGTCGCGCGCGCCCGCCGCATCCAGTCGTCGCACCGCCTCGGCGAGCGTCGACCGGATGAGCGTCACCGCTGCGTCGTCCCCGCTCGTCTGCTCCACGCAACGAGAATACTCATCAGGCCGAGAGTCCAGCCCGCCGAACACTCAGCCCAGCGGCCAGAGCTCCCGCACCTCGATGCGGCCGAACCGCGCCATCGGGTGCCGCGATGCCAGGTCGACGGCGTCGTCCATCGAGTCGCAGTCGATGACGTCGTAGCCGGCCACCCACTCCTTGGTCTCGGCGAACGGGCCGTCCGTCACGTGGAGCCTGCCGCCGCGTACGCGGACGGTCTTCGCCTCCTCGATGGGGCGCAGGCGGTCGCCGTCCGGCTCCCTGCCGCGCGCATCCACCTCGGCGATCCAGTCGGCGATGGTGTCCTCGCTCTCGCGGTACGGTTCGCCGTCGAGCGCGGTGGTGATCAGAAACAAGTAGCGCATTCCGTGCCTCCTGAAGGGTGACGTTACGGTACTGCGTCGAACGGGACGGCCGGATTTCGACGTATGGTGGCCTCACCCCGACAGGAACAGGAAGAGCATGGTCGCCCACGTCACCCCGCGCCTCGAACAGCAGCTGCGCGACATCTTCGACAAGCGGGACAGGCAGAACATGCAGCCGACCATCGACGCCTTCCTGGAGGTGCTCGCCGAGAACCCAGGCAACGCGTACGTGCTGTACGACGTCGGCGGCTCGTACGACACCGCCGGCGAGGAGGAGACGGCGCTCGGCTACTACGAGCAGGCGATGGATGCCGGGCTCACCGGGGACACGCTCCGCCGCTGCCTGCTGCAGTACGGAAGCACGCTGCGGAACCTGGGCAGGTTCGACGAGTCGCTCGCCGCCCTCGAGCAGGCGCTCGCCCTGTATCCGAAGTCGGAGTCGGTGCGGATGTGGCACGCGCTCTCTCTGCACGCGGCCGGGCGCAGCGACGCGGCGGTGGCCGAGCTGATGGAGCTGGCGGTCGACCACATCCGGACGGAGGACCTGCTGCGCTACGAGGCGGCGATCCGCGGCAACGCGGAGTACCTGCACTCGCTCGACCGCGGCTGACGCGGCGCGGAGCGCGTAGCGGCGCAGCTACGCCAGCAGCGCCGCGATCAGCAGGAGGGCGGGCACCGCGAACAGCGTCGTGAGCAGCACCACATCCCGCGCCACGGTCATCCCGCGCTCGTAGCGGGCGGCGAAGTTGTAGACGTTCTGGGCGGCGGGCAGTGCGGCGAGCGCGACGGCAGCGAACAGCGCGTGCCCGTGCATCCCGAACCCGAGCCAGGCGACCAGGAACGCGATCAGCGGCATGACCGCCGCCTTGATGACGGAGGCGGTGATGATCTCGATCCTGCCGTGGTCGGCGCGCAGCGGGCGTGAGCCGTGCAGCGACATCCCGAACGCCATCAGCACCAGGGGCACTGCGGCCCCGCCGAGCAGCACGAACGGCTGGAACACCGCATCCGGCAACCGGAGGCCGCTGAGGTTGATCAGGATGCCGAGCACCGAGGCGATGATCATCGGGTTGCGGACCGGCTGCGTGAGGATGGAGCGCACGGACACCGACGAGCGCGAGGTGATGTCGAGCACGGTGAGGGCGATCGGCGCGAACACGATCAGCTGCAGCAGCAGCACCGGAGCGACGTATGTCGCACTGCCTAGCACGTAGACGGCCACGGGCAGGCCGATGTTGTTGGCGTTGACGTACCCGGCTCCGAGCGCGCCGATGGTGGTCTCTGCCGCCCCTCGCCGGAAGAAGAGGCGCGAGAGCAGCACGAACAATCCGGCAGCGGAGATGGCGGCGACCCCGGAGATGAGCAGCTGCGCGGAGAACACGACGTGCAGGTCTGCCCTGGCCAGGGTGACGAACAGCAGCGCGGGGTTGGTGACGAAGAACGCGATCCTGTTGAGGACGAACGACGCCTGCGGTCCGCCGATGCCCAGCCGCCCTGCCACGTAGCCGACGGCGATCACGAACGCGATGATCGCGAACCCGATCACCACTCCGCCCATCCCTCCACCATACGGCCGTTGCCGTCCGTTGCCTCGCGGCTGCCACCCACACCCACACCAGTTCTCCGCTCACGCGGAAATCTGCGCGCTCGCGACCGCGAGCTCCGTCCGGACGGGGATCAGCGCGGCGTGTCGGCCGGCTACTCCTGCGTTGCGCGCGGCGCGCGTTCGACCGGAGTTCCCGGCCGACTCGCCGCCGAATTCTCCGCTTGAACGGAGTTCGCGGTCGTGAGCGCCGAATGTTCCGCTCGGGCGGCAGCGGGGCGGTGGGGTGGGGGCGGTGGGGGCGAGGCGGTGGGGATCGGGCGGAAGCGGCGGCGGCGGGCGCCGCGAAAGAAACGTAAAATGTCTGCACGTGACTCAAACGCGCAAGCTTCCGGTGCTCGTCCTGGCCGGCATGGTCGTCGGCTCGATGGTCGGGGCCGGCGTGTTCTCGCTGCCTGGGACGTTCGCCGGGGCGACGGGCGCGATCGGCGCCATCGTCGCGTGGGCCATCGCCGGGGCCGGGATGCTCACGCTCGTGTTCGTCTTCCAGCGGCTGGCTGTGCGGAAGCCGGCGCTCGACTCCGGCATCTACGCGTACGCCAAGGCCGGGTTCGGCGACTACGTCGGGTTCTTCTCCGCGTTCGGCTACTGGGCGAGTGGATGCGCCGGGAACGTCACGTACTGGGTGCTCATCGGCTCCACCATCGGCGCCCTGTTCCCGGCGTTCGGGGCGGGGAACACCGTGCTCGCCGTGGCCGTGTCGACGGTGGGCGTGTGGGGGTTCTTCCTGCTGATCCGGCGCGGGGTGCCGCAGGCGGCGTTCATCAACACCATCGTGGCCGTCGCCAAGGTGGTCCCGCTGGTGATCTTCCTGGTGATCGTCGTGGCCATCGGCTTCAACTGGGATACCTTCACGCTCAACCTGTGGGGCACGGGCAGCCCGGATGCGTCGTCGCTGTTCGGGCAGATCCAGAAGACGATGCTGCTGACCGTCTTCGTGTTCCTCGGCGTCGAGGGCGCGTCCGTGTACTCCCGCTACGCGAAGAGCCGCCGCGACGTCGGCCGCGCCACGCTGCTCGGGTTCCTCAGCGTGCTGTGCCTGTTCGTGCTCATCACGGTGCTGTCGTTCGGCGTCGCTCCGCGGGCGGAGATCGGCGGGATGCGGGAGCCGTCCGTCGCGAGCGTGCTGCAGGTGATCGTCGGGCCGTGGGGGTACACGCTGATCAGCGTCGGTCTCGTGGTCTCGGTGCTCGGCGCATACCTGTCCTGGACGCTGATGGCGTCCGAGGTGCTGTTCACCTCGGCGAAGAATGAGGACGCTCCCCGGTTCCTGGCGGCGGTGAGCAGACGCGGCGTCCCGGTGGCCGCGCTGGTGCTGACGACCCTGCTGGTGCAGGCGCTGCTGATCGTGACGCTGTTCTCGGAGAACGCGTTCCAGTTCATGCTGAGCCTCTGCAGCTCGCTCGCCCTCATCCCGTACGTGCTGACGGCCGGGTACGCGCTGAAGCTCGAGACGCGGGCCGGCGACGATCCGGGCGGACGCAGCCGCCGCGGGCTGACGGTGGCGATCATCGCGACCGTCTACACACTGTTCCTGATCGTCGCCGCGGGGCCTGGCTACCTGCTGCTGACGTTCATCATCTACGCTCCGGGCACGCTGCTGTTCGTCGCGGCGCGGCGGGAACGCGGCCTGCGGGTGTTCCGGCCGTTCGAGGCGGTGCTCTGCGTCCTGGCCGTGTTGCTGGCTGTCGCGGCGATCGTCTCGCTCGCGGCCGGCTGGATCAAGATCTAGGGAGCGTCACCCGAGGTCCGCGGCCGAGCGGCCGCGCCCCGAGACCCGGACCGCGACGGCGATCATCAGCAGCACGACCGCAGCGGCGATGGCCGTGATGGCGACGGGCGCGGACTCCAGCGTGCCGGTGAGCCGGGACACGCCGATCCAGGCGAGCCCCCACGCGCTCGCGATGGCGGGAGCCAGCCTGCCTCGGTCCCAGATCGCCAGGGCGGCGCCGAGGATGGCGGCGACCACCACGAGCGCCATGCCCCAGGCGTGCGGGCTCCAGCCGAAGCCGTCGAAGCCGGCGGCGACGAGCAGGCTGGTGACGTTGGCGACCGTCGCGACCATCACCCAGCCGAGGTAGAGGCCGGTGGTGCCGTCGAACAGGATCGCGTCGGCCGTCGTTCCGCCCGGGATGCGCTGCAGCAGCACGAAGGCCACGATCAGCACCACGAGCAGCGCGGCGATGAGCACCGCGGAGAGGGCGAGCATCCCGAACTGCACGCTCAGGATCCAGGCGGCGTTGAGGAGCAGCGAGGCGAGCATCCAGTATCCGATGCGGCGCTGGCGGGTCTTGGCGGCCTGCGACGGGAGCGCCTGCCAGATGGCGTAGCCGAGGAGGCCGAGGTAGATCACCGACCAGATCGAGAAGGCGGGGCCTGCCGGGGAGAGCATTGTGGCGTCGGCGCTGAGCGCTCCGCCCGCCGCCTTCTGGATGGGGGTGCCTCCCGCCGCTCCGGAGCCGATGAACGCGCCGATCACGGCGAGGACGGCGCCGACGACGACGGCGACCTGGCGCACCCGGTCGGCGGCGACGGGGCGGGTCGCGGTGGCGGCGTCGGTGACAGCGGTGGTCGACATGCCGGTCACGATATCCCTAGCCCGGCTAGATATCAACGGGACGAGGTGGCCACCACGACGGTCGTGTCGTATTCGTCCGATGCGACCGTGCGCACCAGCAGCCCCGCCTCCTCGAACAGCGCGGCCGTCCGGGCCGCCTGCTCGCCGCTCGTCTCGATCAGCAGCGAACCGCCGGGAGCCAGCCACGCGGCGGCCTCTGCCGCGACGCGGCGCTGCACCGCCAGCCCGTCGGCGCCGCCGTCGAGCGCTACAGCCGGCTCATAGAGGCGCGCCTCCGGAGGCATCAATGCTATGGCTTCGGTCGGGACGTACGGCGCGTTCACCGCGAGCACGTCCACCCGCCCGCGCAGGGAGGCGGGGAGAGCGTTGAACAGATCGCCCTCGTACACCGTGCCCCTCGGCTCGATGTTCTCCCGCGCAGAGCGCACGGCCGCCGGCTCGATGTCGCAGGCGACCAGCTCGACGCCGTCGCCCACCCGGGATGCGATGGCAGCGCCGATCGCACCGGCACCGCAGCACAGGTCGAGCACCACCGCATCCGGAGCCGCGAGTGCCACCGCCTGCTCCACCAGGAACTCGGTGCGGTGCCTGGGCACGAAGACGCCGGGAGCGACCCGGATGCGCAGGCCGCAGAACTCCGCCCAGCCGATCAGCGGTTCCAGCGGAAGGCCGGAGACGCGCTTGGCGACCAGGTCTTCCAGCTGGTCGGCGTCCGTGGCCGCCTCCGCGATGAGGCGCGCCTCGTCCTCCGCGAACACGCATCCCGCCGCGCGGAGACGGGCGACGATGGCGGGATCGGGATGGGGGTCTGTCACGGTGGTCATGCTAGCTCGCGCGACAGAATCCCGAAGCGGGCATCCGCACAAGACCTTGACCTGACCGGCTCAGGCGGTATGGATGGTCTATGAAACGCATCCACTACGCGAGCGGGTCCTTAGTGACCGGTGACGCGATCGCCGACGTGATTTTGCGTTATGCCGCTGCGCTGGCGGAGCATCGAACGGCTGCGGAGCTGGCGGTGCCTGCTGTCGGAGAGGACGGCGCGGTCACGGAGGTGCTGCTCGTGCTCGGTCCGGCCAGTCAGATGCTCGCGGAGCACCTGCCGGGGACGGACGAGTTCGTGGACGAGGAGTTCGTGGACTCGTTCGAGAAGAAGGTGGCAGCGCTGGGCACCAAGGCCGGGTTCGTCACGAAGGGAACGGAAGAGTCGGACGACCTCGACTTGGACTATCTCTGATGCTCAGTTTCCTGGCAGCTTCCGAAAGTTCTCCCGATGCACTGGCGCATCCGGAAACGCCGCGTACTATCACGACGAGATAGCTAAGGACACGGGAGAGGGCATGCAGGTGTTCCACGTCTACATCGACGACCTTCGGTTCACCTTCGTCGACCGCGCTCCCGTGGAGGAGCTGAAGAGCAGCGTCGTCAAGGCGAGTCGATCCGATGGTGATTTCATCCAGATCACCCAATCGAGCAGGCCGCCGAGCGAGGTGTTCATCACGGCGCAGACGAAAGTCAGGATCGAGACGGCAACCATCCCGCGCGATCCCGGCGACGGCGGGTCGGACGACGACGACGCCTTCTGGTTCGACTTCGACTCGCTGAACTGAGCGACACCGCACCCGACATGATCTCGCTCTGGCGCGACGTCGCCGCCCCTATCCCCACCGATCCCTTCGTGGACGGCGGCGAGTACGACAGCGTGATCGTCGGCGCAGGACTCACCGGTCTCACCACCGCCCTGCTGCTGGCCAGGCACGGGATGCGCGTCGCCGTGCTCGAAGCGCGCACCGTCGGCGCTGTGACCACCGGCAACACCACCGGCAAGGTCAGCCTGCTGCAGGGCACGACCCTCTCGCAGATCCGCCGCCACACCACCGACAAGGTGCTCTGCGCGTACGTGGACGCCAACACCGCCGGTCAAGGCTGGCTGCTCGACTATCTGGACGAGCGGAGCATCCCGTACGACGTGCGCGACGCATACACGTACGCGACGACACTGGATGGCCGCGACAAGCTCGACGCCGAACTCTCCGCCGCCCGCGTCGCCGGGCTGGCGGCGACGGAGGAGCGCGGCTGCGAGCTGCCCTTCGCCGTCGAGGCCGCACTGCGGCTGCCCGCGCAGGCGCAGGTGGACCCGATGGCGCTGCTCGCCTCGCTCGCCGCCGACGTGCGGGCGCTCGGCGGCGTGATCGTCGAAGGGGAGCGGGTGACCGGCGTCTCGGCGAGCGAACCCGCGGTGGTGACCAGTACCTCCGGCACGACGCGCGCCGGCAACGTGGTGCTGGCGAGCGGAACGCCCATCCTGGATCGCGGGCTCTACTTCGCAAAGACGGAACCGCTGCGCTCGTACATCACGGCGTTCCGGGTGCCCGGCGAACTGCCGCGCGGGATGTACCTCTCGGCCGACGAGCCGACGAGGTCGCTGCGCACGGCGGGGTCGCCGGACGGCGAACTGCTGCTCGTCGGCGGCAACGGGCATGTCGCCGGTCGCGCGGAGTCTCCTGCGGCTCTCGTCGCCGACCTGACGGCGTGGACGGAGACGACCTTCCCCGGAGCGGAGCGCACGCACTGGTGGGCCGCGCAGGACTACCGCTCGGCCAACCAGGTGCCGTTCGTCGGCTGGCTGCCGCGCGGACGCGGGCGCGTGTTCCTCGCGACCGGATACAACAAGTGGGGCATGACGAACGGCGTCGCCGCCGCGCTCAGCCTCACCGCAGACCTCACGGGCGAGACCATCGAGTGGGCCCGCGTGCTGCACCACAGGGTCACCCACCCGATCGACATCGCCACCGGCGCCGTCTTCAACGCGGGGGTCGGCAAGGCGGCGGTCACCCAGTGGGCAGAAGCGGAGACGGGAGGACAGCTCCCGGTGGATGCTCCCCCGCCCGCTGAGGGGACGGGCGTGGTCGGCCGCCGGGGTGCTTCGCCCGTCGCCGTCTCGACGGTGGACGGCGTCACCTGCGCCCTCTCCGCCGTGTGCACCCACCTCGGCGGCGTCGTGCGCTGGAACGACGCCGAACTGTCCTGGGACTGCCCGCTGCACGGCTCCCGCTTCGCACCGGACGGCACCGTGCTCGAGGGTCCGGCCACGTCGGCGCTGAAACCCGTGGATGACGCCGAGCCCGCGGGAGAGTAGTCACGGCGAGTGCAGCTGGCTCATCGTTACGTAACTCGAAGGAATTGCCGCTGTCGGGGTCACCAAGTGGCGTGGGTGCACAGCTGACATAGCAATGGGTATCAATTATGTGTTGATGGGATGTTTGAGACCTGTTAGGTGACGATTATTGATCTGGGACGAGAGAGCAGCGCTGCTCTGGAGCTTCAACGGGGCGAAACGCGCGGCACACGCGACGCCACGGTGCACGTGAATGAAAATCCCTCTGAAACGGAATGCGGGCGTGGCGAGACCAGGTCGCTCGGCCTAGCGGGGTCCCGGGACGCTGGCGGCGACACGGCTGGATAACGGGGTTATCACTTCCGGGTGCACTCTTCCGGAGATTCCTAGCCTGCGGGGATGTTCCTGCGCCAACTATTCGAACGCGGGCGAAAGCTTATATGTGTGGTTTCTCATTATTTGGATGGTGTGTTCAGCTGTGCTGCCCAAGTATGTTCAGTTTTGCTGCCTCGGGGGTGGCGGAGAGCTGAGGCGCCGTGTTGAAGTCGGGGGACTGGTTTAGGGCGTGTTTGTCCGTCGTTGCGGCATCGGTGATCGCAGTTGCGGTAGCCGTGCAGCCGTTCACGGTGCCGGCTGCTTCAGCGACTGAGACTTCGGCAGGGGATCTCAGTCCGCTGCCGAGCCAGTCGGCCGCGCCAGTCGTGGGGGATCCGTTGACGGCGGGCGGTGGGGTGCGGGCCGAGGGAGAGTTGCCGGGTGCGCCGGCTGATCCTCATCCGACGAAGACGATGTCGGGAGCTGCGGGATACAACCCGGATACTTCGACTCCAATTTCGCGGTCTGAGTTTGAGACGGTGTATCAGAATCAGGATTCGACGAAGACGGCGCAGTTCTCGACGGAGCCGTTGAATGTGTCGCGGTCTGATGGTTCGTGGGTTCCGGTGAACACAACGGCGACGAAGACGTCGAGTGGCGGGTATGCGGTTGCGGATCACCCGTTGGCGCCTAAGTTCGCGGCGACGTCTGGTTCGTCGTCCGGTGACTATCAGGTCTCGTCGTCGAGCTACACGGTCTCCTTCAGTTTGGAGGGGGCGAAGCCGCGGCCCGCCACGCGGGCGAGCGCAGTCGATCGGACGGCGTCGGGTGGCGATTCCGACTCGTCGGTCGCGTACACGGGCGTCGCGGCTGGTGAGGATCTCGCGTATGAGGTCACGGCGGGCCAGGTGAAGGAGACGTTGGTTCTCAACCAAGCTCCGACTGAGGCCAACCCGTCATGGACATGGAAAGTACACGCACCCGGCTTGCAGCTTGGCCGGGATCAGTTCGGGGACGTTACCTTCACGGACGTCCTGGGCAATGTTGTGTTCATCACACCGATTCCCGCGATGGTCGACTCTTCGGCCGTCCCCGGCGTCTCCGGGGCTGCTGTGACCAATGTGCCCGTCTCCTTGGCTCAGGTGTCCGATGACGACTGGACGATGACGTTGACCCCGGACGCGACGTGGCTGAACGACCCGTCCCGGGTGTATCCGGTGTTCGTCGACCCGTCCACGGCCTCCCCCTACGCGGATGACGCGCATTCTTATGAGAGCACGGGCTCTCAGTTGACTGGTGTCGCCTACGTCGGAAATTCGCGAGCTAGCGGAGACACGATGTGGCGTACGGTCACCCACTTCAACTATGAGCAGCTTTTCGGGTATCAGGTTCTCGGAGTGAACCTAGAGGAATGGTACGGCGGCGACGGCTCCACTGACGCAACGAATGCGTGGGTGTTCTGGGCGAATGCGATGAGTTTCAACGGACAGGGGACCACTCTGTCACCGATAACTGTCTCGTCCGGAACCTCAGGCTACGGTGTCGCGAACGATGCTCGTCTGACGAATCAGTACGCGACGTGGGTGAACAATCGCACGTCGGGCGCGTACTTGATGTTGACCGGCCAGGAAACGCCTGGGGCGTACACGTACAAGTCGCTCGGCTTGCAGATGTTTATCTCGTATGAGTCGAAGCCGACCATCGCGGCGTCGACGGTCTCCGTCGCGGACCCGAACGGGTTCGCGGCGACGTCGTCGTCCCCGCAGGGTGGAGCGGTTGGGTCGTCGACGCCGACGTTGGCGACGACGACGACGCAGGACACCTCGAATGGTTCGGCGCCGGTGAACCGATGGTATTCGGTGTCGGCGAACGCGAACATGTCGAGCCCGTTGTGGCAGTCCGGATGGACGTCGAGTTCGCAAGTGCAGGTGCCGCCCGGGATGCTCGCTCCGGGAGCTACGTATTACTGGCAGGCAGCGGTGCAAGACCAGTACGGGACGACGGGGTCGAGTTCGATCTATTCGTGGAAGACCAGCACGAATCCGACACCCGGTGCCGGGGCGACCACACCATCAGATAATTCAGTGGTCGCGACAACCACACCGACGCTCACCGCACCGGCGGCCACAGCAACCAATGGCAAACCGTTGCAGTATGTGATGAGGCTCGCGTCCGGGCAGGACGGGGCAACAGGGCAAGTGGTGCTTTCGCAGGTGCTGACTCCTGTCGGCGGCGTGCTGACCTGGACGGTGCCCGCGAACGTCCTGCAAGACAACACCGGGTACACCTGGTCGCTCGTCGTCAACGACGTGTACGACGACTGGGCGGCAAGCGTGCAGCGGATCGTCGTGAACCGGCGAGTCACAACATCCGGACCAGCCCCCACCGACACCGCCGGGCCCGTCACGGTCAATCTCGCCAACGGCAACGCCTCCACAAGTGTGCCCACACCAACCGTGAACACGGTCGGCGGCCCGATGGGCTTCCAACTGACCTACAACTCTGAGCAGGTGTCGAACGCTGGTCTGATCAGCCACTACTACAATCTCGATCCCAACAATCTGACTCCCTCGTATAACCCTCTGCCTGCGGGGGCGAAGGTCGCGTTGGTACAAACGGACAGTCAGATCGCTGACAACTGGGGTCAACTCGATTCACCAGCACCAGGAGTGAACCAGTCGAACTATCAGGTGCAATGGACGGGGTTCATCAACCCGCCCGCGGGCTCGTACGCGTTCGGCTTCCAAAGCGACGATGGCGCTGAGCTCACACTAAATACGACACCGGTGATCACCGATCAGTGGACAGCGCACCAGGCGCAGGGAACCCCGCAATTCGAGACCGCGGCCTCGCAGGTCCTTGTTGTCGCCGCCGACGGGACGGCAAAGTTGGGCGGCGCGACGGTGCCGTTACCGCTGCCGATCACGGTGAACTACTTCCAGCGCAGCGGAGCAGCCTCGGTGTCCCTGTCCGTGGAGAGCACCATCGCGCCGGCCAATCCGCAGCTGGTCCCGGCGAACTGGTTCACGCACACGAACCCGCCGCTCCCGGACGGGTGGGCCGCATCCGCCCCGATCGTCGGAGCGGCAGGTCAGTATGTGTCCTTGAAGACCAGTGGAAGTTCAGTCACCGTCACGGACTCCGCCGGCGGCACCCATGTGTACACGAAAGCGGCCGGGGCGGGCGGGTACACACCGCCGGCGGGGGAGCGGAGCACGCTGACCACCGACACAACGGGAGCGTTCACCCTCACCGCCGAGGACGGCACCGTGTACCTGTTCAACACGGCGGGGAAGCTCACCTCCGCAACCCCACCGGTAGATGCGGGCAGCAAACCGGCCACTCCGATCCCCAGCTATGTCAGCAACAGCAGCCTGGACAACGCGCTCCGCAGCCTGTCCGACCCGCTCTCCAACACCGGCACCGCCAGCGCCCCCTCATACCAGCGGGCCGCGTACTTCGCCTACAAGGGGGAGCAGTACTCGAACCTCGGCATCCCGGCGAACGCGGGTATCACCGCCACCGGACCGGTCTGCCAAACGCCGTCCGGGACCGGCTGGGCAGCAGCACCCGATCAGATGATGTGCGCAATCGTGTACCCCGACGGGACAACGACACAACTTGAGTACACCAGCACCGGTCAACTCGGCGGGGTGTTGAACCCAGGTGGTGCGCTCACCCTGTTCAGCTACCAGGCCGTTGGTGGATCGAATCTACTCAGCGCCGTGTCCACCTCGTTGCAAACGGATTGGTCGGCCCTGCACACCAGCTCGCCGCGGCCCGTCACCGCAATCGGCTACGACACGGCAGGGCGGGCGACGAGCGTGAAGCTCGCGGCGCTCGGCAGCGACCCGCAACCATCGAAGACGTACACGTACTCGTCGGCGCCGACAGCAACCCAGGACGGGATCTCGTTCGTCGACGTCGCAGGGCTCACCCCACCCGCCGGTGGCCCAGGTCACGAGCTCAAAGTCACCTACAACACGGCTCTACAGAAGACCACGTCAACGACCGCATCCGGGCTCATTTCCAAGACACTGTGGAACAGCCACGACAACGTCCTCGCCACCCTGGATGCCCAAGGCCACGAATCAAGCACTGTCTACGACACCCAGGACCGCGCCGTAGCGACCTATGGTCCGGCACCCGCCGCCTGTTTCGGCGCCACCGCAGCGCTCCCGTTCGGCCCATCCACTCTCGACGCCAACGGAACGGCAGACCCGGCGGACGCGCCCATCCCGACCGGAACCTGCCCGGCCATGAACGGGACAGCGATCGCCACCAGCACCTCCACGTACGACGGCACTCTGCACGGCCTCAATGCGACCTGGTACAACAACAGCAACCTCGCCGGCCCGCCCGCCGCGTACTCGCTGTCTGTGCCCGCAGCAGCCTCCACCCCCGCCACCCCCGAGAACAACGGAGCAATCAGCCACGACTGGGGAACCACCAATGGCGCCTCCACCACCGTCTCACCCATCACGGGCCCGACCGGAACCGTCGTCGGCGGGTCGACCGGTATCAACTGGACCGCACAATTCACCGGCCTGCTGACCTTCCCGTCGACCGCGAACTACACCCTGTACACGTACGCGGACGACGGGACCATGCTCTGGGTCAACGACAAACTCGTCATCAACACCTGGGGAGGCGGGTCCGCCCGCTACTCAGCCGGATACACGATCCCCGCGACGCTCGGTCAGACGGTACGCATCCGGCTTGCCTACCAGCAGATGACTGCGCAAGCACACCTCGAGCTGGACTGGACGACAGGGGCGGCGCTGCCCACAGCCCCCGCGAACAATGTCGCCATCCCAGGCGCAGACCTCTCACCCGCCTACAATCTCGTGACGAAGACCTCCACCGCCGACTCCGCCCCGACCGGCGTGGCCGGGGTCAGCAATGCCAACGTGCCCGCCGCGTCCACGGCGACCACATACTCGAACCCCTGGTTCGGGACGGTCGCCTCCACCAGCGTCGACTCGGCTGGACTGAACCTGACATCCACGTCAACAACCGAAGCGCCCGGGACCGGATATCTGCGTCAACTCACGTCGACGAAACCGGCCGGCGCGGCAACGAAATCAACGACCGCCTACTACGGCGGAACGTCGACCCCGACGGTTTCCTACGGCACCGCCCTCGGAGTGAGCAGCCCGATCTGCGGGGTACCCGTGAACACCCCGCAATACGGTTTGACCGCATCAGCGACCGGTCCCACACCGGCCACAGGGGTGGCCCGGACAGCGAAGTATGTGTACGACGTCATGGGTCGCGTCGCCGCAACCCTGAACCCCGGTGACACCACCTGGGCATGCACCACCTACGACAGCCGCGGCCGGATCGCATCCCAAACCTTCCCCGCGTTCGGCGGATCCCCCGCGCGGACCGTCACCAACAAGTACACATCCGACGGGACCGCCACCGGTGACCCCCTCACCTCTAGCGTGTCCGACGCCTCCGGAACCATCACCAGCACCATCGGCATTGACGGGCAACGGCTCACGTATACCGACGTGTCCGGGACCGTGACCACCACCAGCTACAACCAGGCTATGCAGACCGTCTCCGCCACGGCGAAGCTCGCGGACGGCACCACCCACACCGAGGCGTACACCTACAACGGTGACGGGCAGGCCCTCACCGTCTCCGAGGACAGCAAGACGATCGCCCAGAATACCTACACGGGCGGAGTCCTCACCGGCGTTGCCTATCCCTCCGGGGCTGGCAACGCCGGCAACGGCACCTCCGGAACGCTCGGCTACGCACCAACCGGCGCCGCCTCATCGCTGGTATGGAGTCTCGCTGGCGGGGCGACTCTCTCCGACAGCCACGTGCTATCGCAGACGGGGCGGATTGTGCAGGACACCATCGTCGATGGTGCAGCCACGTACACGTCCACATACGGGTACGACGGCGCGGGCAGGCTGACCTCCGCGAAGGTCCCGTATAACCAGCTCACCTACTCGTATGCAGCGACAGGCGGCTGCGGTGCCAACACAACCGCAGGCGCGGACGGTGACCGGACTGGGATGACGGACATCACCACCGCACCTGGTGCGAGCACGCCGAATCCGACCCTGTCGATGGGGTATTGCTACGACAACACGGACAGACTCACCGCCGACACCGTGAGCGGCGCGCCGACCAGCCCCGACATCGTCCTCGGGACTGCGCTCACCAGCACTGGGGCTACCCCAAATCTGGTCTACGACAGCCACGGGAACATCACCAAGCTCGCGACCGAGACTCTGGCCTACGACGACACCAACCGACACATGAACACCACGCTCTCCGACGGCACCACCATCGTCTACAAAAGAGACGCAACCGACCGGATCATCAGCGTCACCCAAACCCCGGCCGGTGGTAGCGCAACCGTTACCAATTACGCCTACGCGGGTGGGGGAGATGCGGCCGCGTTCACACTCACCAGCGCTAACCACGTCCAGGAGCAGACACTCAGCCTCCCCGGCGGGGCCAGCGTGTCCATCCAGTCGAGTACGCAGGTGTGGTCGTATGCCGGCCTCAGCGGGCACGTGATCGCAACCGCGGACGCTGCGGGTACGCGAGTCGGCGGGATCTTCCTCACCGACCCATACGGCGACCCCATCGACCCCGCCACCGGGTGCATCGGCACCACAACCGCCGACACCAACGGACCCGCGAATACAACTACCCCGAACGTGTCCAACGGATACGAAGGACAACACGGTAAAGGCATGCTCACCCTCGGCGGGCTCGACACCATCGAAATGGGTGCACGCCAGTACGTGCCCCTCCTCGGCCTCTTCCTCTCCGTCGACCCCGTCCCAGGGGGCAACGCCAACGACTACACCTACCCAAACGACCCCGTCAACAGCAATGACCTCACCGGTAATTACTCATTCCGTTTATCGGACTACGGCACGACCACGCCGATCGTTGGCTCAACCGCGAGGACGGCCTATTCCCCTCACGTGAACCGCGGAATCAAGGCATCGTCCTATCGTGCGACGCGGCCGCTGTCGAGCTACTCCATGCCAGAGCTGCTTGCGAAATACAATGGAAAACAGGCGATTCTGAATCACGAGCCGCCTGCGCCAGAGTGGGTGAAGAAGGTGGGCGTAGGCGCGGGTGCGAGCTTGTGCGCACTGGCGTGCGTGAATGTTGACGTCGGAGCAGACGGTCACGGTCGCGTTGGTCTGGGCGTCGGACCGGAGGCCGGAATCAAGTATAAAATTGGCTTCACCACGGAGACGGAGCCCGGTTGGTATATGGGCGGTGACTGTTCGGCCGGACTGGGACCCGTCGGTGCTTACGTTGAAGGCGGGATTCAAGAGCACGGTCCGCTCGGCTATGGTGGCGGAGGGTACTCACCTGGACTAAACCTTGGGTGCAGTGGCGGCGTCGGATGGGGTTGGTGACATGCACTTGCTAGATCCCGGGATTATTGTTCCCAACATGATCATCGGCCCGCTCGTCTTAGTGAGCGGCATTCTGATCGTTGTCTTTCGCAGACAATTGAGAGACTGGATCGTTTCTTCCGAAAAGTCCGCGCTCGGCGATGACCGCGGAAATTCGCTCGGTCTGCTGCAGACGCCTTTTTGGGCTGGCGTCACCGGGGTTGCAATTGCGCTCTTGGGGGCAGCCATGCTCACGTTCGGGGTTGTGTCGCTCATTCAACACCTAGGCGGTTCGTAACGTGTTCTCGGTACTCGCCGTTATCCTCGGTCTGTTGTTGGTCCTGATTGGCATCGCGACCATTGTTCTTCGCTCGCGTATTGAAGGGCTCGTACACCGTTCGTCCTCATCGAGTCGCGCACCGACCTGGATGTTCAGCGGCGTTTACCTCGGCTCGGTGGGGGCTTTCGCGATCGCCATCGGGCTAGTGGCCATCATTGTGGGAGTTACGCGTTGAACCCAACGATCACCATGATTCAGAAGAGCTGCTCGCCTTGATCGCAGAGGTCCTGAGGGAGCGTGCACCTGCAAATATTGCTAATACACACGATACAAACTGACATAATCATTATTATCGGCTATCTATGAATAGGGTGTTTATGCCTCGGTGTGGGACATGGCGAGTCTTGGTAATTGTCCAGCCGGCAGGGTGGAGACCGCTCGTCACCGTCGCATATGTGTAAGCGTGTTTGTTGTGGTCGCAAGGGGCGGTGCGGACCGGCCTGTCGGCGGCGACGTGACTGATGGCGATGGTGGTGATTCCATCCCAGCCCCAGCGCTATCGCATTGCGACGACGACCATTGAGAATCCGCCGACAAGAGCAATGATGGCAAACGGAAGATCGACCGGAATTGATGGTGACCTGAACTGTTTCACGCCCGTCCGGTGGCGAACGCGATGCTTCTTCGGTGGCTCTCCGGCGTCGGACTCTTCGCCACCTTCGCCTTCACGTCGGCTGCCGCATGATTCCGTATAAAATATATTGCGCGGGAGCTGCGGCTAGATTCGAGAACTTCGGAGCGGCGCAGTTTGGGAGTATTCCGCTTGCCGTGGCTACCGAATTTCAGGCCTGGTTTGTCGCTGAAGCTGAGCAACAAGCGAGTCGACGGCTGGCTTTGCGGCAGGTCGCGCGATTAGTGAGCGGGAGTGGATGATCGTGAGGGCTACTGATACATGGGGATTGCTTTTGAGGTTTAGAACCAGTTTCCGCCGTCTCCGAAGGCCGCCCCGAACGCGACGAACCTCGACCGAGGTCATCGAGGTATATGGGATCGTTGCTACTAGTTGCGGGTATCCGGTTCCTCGCCAGACCCGCATTTCGTCTCCATCAAGTTGAAGAACACCGAGGGGGGGCATCCACGCCATGCGGTGCTCGGATGCTAACTCGTTCCAGACGACGCTGTCTGCTGAGAACGGGTACAACTGAGTACCGGGGTACTGATCGCGGACGGTCCTCACTTGTGCCGCCGAGTAGAGGCCAGATCCGATGTAAATGATCGCGACGATCACTAGGACGACAATGAGGGCGATCAGCCACGCTGAGAGTGGGTTTCGACCGTTGATGGTATCGACGATCGAGCGTGCAAGCGCGGGTATCCCGACCGCAAGTGCGGCGAGATGGAGCGTCCATCTTTGCGCGGACCCCATGTAGTTTTCCTCCTGTGCTGGCCACGTTGTCAGTGGTACGACGGAAACAATTCATGCTTACCAGGGATTCTCGGTTTCCCCGGGAAACCGTCAACGCCGAACGCCCCAGCTCGGCATGTGTTTCCGGCTGCGAATGCCATACAGCTAATTGCAAGAGAGCTCGCTCCAGAAACGACCGCGGCTATGTCGAAGAGCGGACCAGCGAGCGCCCCGATTTCGCCACCGAATTCGCTGACGAGTGGACCGGCAATGGAGAACAGACCCGATGCATTTGACAGCACTCTCGCCGTAAGTTGGCCGCCGTCGGGCTCAAGCGCCCAACTCTGGACCTGATCGGTGACATGGCTCCACATTGCAGCGGTTTTGATCTGCGTCGTCAGGGGGTTCAGTAGATTTAGTGGCAGCAAGTCTGCCGCCAATCGGGCGCGAACGCCGAGCGAATTGAATGGGCCTTGTGACCAGCCGATCACAGTTGGGCTGAAGGGCGACTGCGTCTTGCTGCCGCGAATAGGAGTGTTGCCTCCATCACTCAGCCTGAATCCGCTTCCGAACTCTCCGGATAGGTCGAAGCTGTTTAACGGATCAAGTGGGTAAGCATAGTCGGTTGGGTTGCCACCGGTCACGGGGTCGACCTCTAGGAAGCGACCGAGCGCCGGGACGTATTGCCGAGCTCCCATCTCGATGGTCGCGACACTCCCCAGGTGTTCGAACATTTTTTGGGCCCCGCCCAGCCAAGCGTTGTCCAGATCGTTGGCCAGGCTATTGGCTACCGCGTCATCCGCGCTTGCGCTGCCGATAGCTCCAGATGCTGGGTCCATCGGTTGACCGAACGGATCGTAAGTATTTGAGCTCCGCGATCTGAAGCCCGCTTGGTCCGCGGCGGCGACGATATCACCATGCAGATTCGGATAGGACCATGTCCGGGCTCCGCCTGCTGTGGTGAGTGTGGTCGCTCCGCCGGGAAGCGCCATTTGATAGGTCGTAAGCATCCGTGCTTTGTCGAGTATGAACGATGGTGCGCTCGAACCGGTGAATCCGAAGAGGATCGTGGTCTCGATCCCTGCGCTGTCCTTGGTTGTGCGTTGCACGATGCGGTTGGTGGCGTCCCGTGTGTAGGTGACTTTCGTGCCGTCGGGAAGTGTTGTGCTGGTGTGTCGGTCGGCGGCGTCGTAGCTGATGACTTGGTCTGCGAGGCGGACGGTGTTGCCGTGTGCGTCATAGGACAGTGAGACGGCGGGGACCCCCGGGTAGAGCGTGGCTTGGTCAGCTGGGGTGGGTGCTCCGGTGGTTGTGGAGAGGTTGGCCCCATTGATCGGGTTCGCGTCGATCTGCCGGTTGGTGACTCGGGTTCCGGTGAGTCGGTCGGCGTGGTCGTAGCAGGAGGTGATGGTGGTGGGTGTGGCGCCGTCGAGGCTGTCGGTGTATCCGGTGCGGTTGCCGCTGAGGCCGGCCATTGTGTTCACCCCGCACCCGCTGGTGGCAGCGTATTGGTAGGTGAGCTTGTGCCTGGGGATGGTTGCGGCGATGAGGCGTCCGGCGGCATCATAGGAGTACGCGGACTTGCTGGTGGTTGTGCCGTCGGCGAGGGTGTTGGTGAGGATGCGGCCGGTTTGTGATCGGACGACGTCTTCGGTGATGGGTGCTTGGTCGCCGAAGTCCCAGGTCATACCGGTGGTGGCACCGGCGAGGTTGGTGCGGATTTGTGACAGGGCGGTGCCGTTGCCTGCGTTGCCAGGCCCGGCCGGGTAGGCGACGGATGCGAGCTGCGATCCTTGGTAGGTGTTGATGGCGATGGTGGCGCCGTTGTCGAGGACGGTGAGGAGACGCCCGTCGAGGTCGTAGGTATATCCGCGGGTGGAGGTTGTGGTCCCGTCGGGCATGGTGCTGACTGATTTGGTGATTTGGGTGAGGTGGTTCCAGGTGTTGACGGTCTTCACCCCCCACACGTCGGTGTACTCGGTCTGTCGGCCGAGATAGTCGGTTCGGGTGGTGATGGTGCCCGCGGGATCGGTGACGGTGGTGAGAGTGGGGTCGGTTCCCTTCCCAAACGTCGTCGTGACGGTGCGTGCGGGGTTGCTGCCGTAGGCGGGATAGGTGACCTTCGTGATTCGGCTGCGGAGGTCGTAGCTGGTGCAGGTCCAGTCGGCGTCGCCGCTGCGTTTGCTGGCGACGGTACGCCCGAGCAGGTCGTGGATGACTGTTGTGACGATCGCGGAGCCGACCGCCGGTGTCGGGCCGGTGGTGGATTTAAGCGTCCCGTACTGGGGTGTTGTGAGCGGGAGGCCGCACACCGCGGTGGTCAGGCTGAGCTGCGTGCCGTATCCGCCGGCGTCGGTGTAGTACTGGGAGGTGGTGCCGGCGGTGGCGGCGGGGTGGCCTGCGGCGGTTGCGGCTGGCAGCCTGCTGCTGAGGGGGCGGAGGTATCCGGCGCCGGCGGTTTCGTAGGTGGCTTCGGTGCGGAGGTTCAGTCCGGCCGGGTCGACGGTGGTGGCGATGGGTTGGCCGAGCCAGGGTGCCGTACCGTAGTCAGTCGTGGTGACCGCGGGGAGGGCTGCTGCGCCGGTGACGCCGGCGGGGATGGACTCGTCGACGGTGGTTTGGGTGGCGTAGCCGTAGTCGGGTTTCAGAGAGCTGTCTTTGACCCAGTCGAATGTGGAGGTTGCGACGGCAGCGTTACGCCAGAGCAGCTGGAATCCGGCCGATCCGCGGTCTTCGAGGATGTCGATCCGAACGGGTACGGTTCGGCCGTTCAGCGAGGTCGGCAGCGTAGCTTGCCTGGCGTGCAGTGGGCCGTTGATGGGGTCATCGATGTAGAGGATGTTGTCGACCCAGACCTTGACGGCGTCGTCCACCTTGGTTTGGATCTCCCATGTTCCGGTGGCGGGGATGGTGATGAGGCCGGTGAGGCGGGCGGTCCAGCCGTCGGCGGTGATTTCCGGGGTGGGGCTTCCTGTGCCCCAGTCGGCCGTCATTTTTCCGGACCCGGCGGGGTCGATACCGAGCCGGTAGGCCTTGGGGGCGCCGGCCCATTGTTTGTTGTCCCAGGTGGCCATGGCGAGGCCTTGTCGGCCGGTGTCGTAGTCGGTGTGGGTGTGTCCGGGTTTGATCGGGCATGACGCCAGTGGTTTCCGGTCGGCTCCGAAACAGGATGCGGGTGCGGGGCCGTACGTGTCTGTGAGGCGGTCTTGCTCGTTGTAGAGCTTGGTCGACATGAACCCGCGGGCGTCGGTCTCCGACCAGACGAGGTCCTTCTCGATGGTCTTGTCTGCAGGGTTGTTGGGGTCTTTGGCTTGCCACCGTGTGTTTGCGGTGTTGCCGAGTGCGGATGTTCGTGACAGTTGGCGGAGGGAGTCGTCGAAGGTGACGGTGGCTGAATGCCCGTTGGACGGTGCCACGTTGGGCACGGTTTGTCCGTTCGCGTCGGCGTAGGTGACGTTGTCGCCGTAGACGTAGCTGGTGGCGGTGCGCGCGTTGACGGTGACTCCGTCGCCGGCGGGGAGGACGATTTTGGCGATCCTGTTGGAGGTGTCGTAGGAGATCGAGGCGTAGTCTGCTGCCCGGAGCGCGCTGCCTGGGTTGACCGTGTACCAGTCGTTCGCGGCCGCGTCGCGTACCGCGCTCATGAGGCCGTTTGCTGCGTAGCCGAAGCTGGTGATTTCGCTTCCGGGGTCGTCGATGCGCATCAGCTTTGCAGCGTTTGCGCTGGACGTGTTGTAGAACAGGCGGGTGTAGTCGCGCTTCCCTGAGACGTGTCCGGGGTAGATGATCGCGCAGAGCATCCCTGCCGGTGCGGGCGGGAACAGGACAGTACCTGCACTGTCGGTGACCTGTGGGCAGGCGAGGGACGAGTTGGTGTCCGCGCTGGTCAGTCCGACCGATGCGGCGGTGTCGCCGCCGTAGGCGAACACGACTTCGCGGTCGTATTTGGCTGGCGATGAGCCGGCGACCTTGGACAGCGGGTCACTGATCCGATCAATCCGGCTGGACCCTGCCCGGTACGAGCTGATCGGGGCGGCGGACTTCTTCGCGTCGACAGGGCTGGAGACGGTGGTGACGTCTCCGGCTTCGTTGAACGAGTAGATGCTGCCGTCGGAGGTGGTGAACGACACCTGGTTGTCCGCGTCGAGAGCGACGATGCCGGCCTCACCTGCGGGCGGGGTGTACCCGGTGTTCGTTTTGCTGAACACGTGCACACCACCGGTGGAGTCGGTGAAGGTGACGCCCGTCTCGGTGACTTTCGCCTTCGAGAACGCGCCAGCGGACCCGGCGACCGGGGTGGACGCGGCCCAGCCGGCTGGAAGGATCTCCGGTGTGAGCGTGAACCAGCTGGCAGGCACCTCGAACGGTGCGCCCCCGTCCTTCTTCGCCATCAACGTCACATAAGCGCCCGCGACGACCTCCTGATACTGGAGTTGGAAGGCGACGCTCGAGCCGTTGAGCGCGATCGCCGGCTTGTCCCAGACAGGAGTCGTGCTGGGTGCGTTCCATTTGTCGATGATGACGGTGTTCTGGATCCACGCCCGGACGCCGTCATCCTGCAGGGCGGAGAACTGGTAGCTGCCGGGGGCGTCCGGGGTGAGGAACCCGGACCAGCGGACCAGGAAGTAGTCGTTCTTCAGGGCGGGGCCCGGTGAGCCGTTCTTCCAGTCGAAGTTGATTGCCGGGTCCGTGCGCACCATCACCGGTGACTTCCCGGTGAAGCTGTAGTCCGGGGATGCGCCGGCGGCGGGGGTTACGTCGAAGTACTCCCCCTTCAACCCGCGGTTGGAAGGCTTCAACGTGTTGTAGTTGAACGACATCCCCATCGGGCCGCCCAGCGTCGATACCGTCGGCGACGAGAACGAGAGACCCATGTTGCCGTTGGCCATGTTCACCGTCGCCGGTCCGACCTTGTCTGTCGGAGCCGGGCCCGCGTCGCCGATGCGGAGGTTGACGGTCATCTTGTTCGTCCACCAGGGCTGATACTCGGTGGTGCCGTCCTTGATCAGGACCCCCCACCAGTAGATGGAGCCATCCTGCAACGTTCCGGCGGGCGGGGTCCAGGACGTGCTGTCCACCCAGCCCGAGTTCGCGATCTGCCCGCTCACCCCGTCCGATCCGGTCGTGATCCGGTACCAATACTTCACCGCACCACCGGCGGCGCCAGTGACCTTGTCGATCGACAGCTCCGGGGTCAGATTCGTGACCACCGCTCCGTCGCCCGGACTGGCAGTGTCCCGGTTCGGGGACGTCATATTGCCGGTCGTGAACGACCAGATGGCGCTGCCGCGCACGGTCGAGGACCCGAGGACACCGTTGTACCCGTCCTTGATATTCACCCGCCAGTAATACTTCGTGTTCGCCTTCAACTTCGTTTGCGGGATCTGCGTCTGCGGGGCGCCGATCCAGAGGATGTCGTTGACCACATTGAAGTCCGGGTTGACGTTCTCGGAGACAACGAACTGGTACGCAAGACCAGCCCCGCCCGGGTCCGTCGACCCTGCAATCTTCAGAGTCGGCGTCAGCGAGCTCTTCCCACCGTTCGCCGGTGACGGCGACGTGAGGGTACCGGGGAGCGGGTAGTCCTTCCACGCGACATACAGCGCTGTCTGGATCTGCTTGTAAGTGAATTTGCCTGCAGTCTCGTCACCGGTGATGGTCATGTACGCACCGGTCGTGCCCGCGCGCACCCACGACGCGATCCGCGCTCCCAAAGCAGTCCCGGTGGACTGGCCACCCGAAGCGCCGACCGAGAGGGACGCGAGACTGTCGCCGACGCAGCTGTAGCCGAAGCAGGGAGCATAGTAGACGCCGCCCGCGAATGTGCCAGTGCTGCTGTCGCCGGACACCGGGTTTGAAGCGACGATCGCCGCGTCGAGGATCTGCTTGCCGAAGAACTGCTCGTAGTTGTAGTGAACCTGGGTGCGCCACATGCCGCCGTTGTTCGAGTTGCCGATGAACACACCCTGGTTCGTGTTCGTCGGACCATTCGACTTGAACGCCAGCTCCGCATCATTCATAGCTGAGGACGTCGTCGGATCGACGAACACCGGGTACTGACGCGCGGCATCGTTGAGCCAGGCCGCATCCGGAGTGACCTTCAGCTTGAACCGGTCACCAGCCTGCGAAACGGCAAGCTTGACAGAACCGACGGCTGCCGCTTTCTTGCCGTCGACGTCCGACGAGTCCCACATCGTCGGCGCTGGCACCTGGAACACGTCCGTGCCCGTCGCGTCCTCGAACACGACTCCGCCCCGCTCGTCCAGCTTTGCCGTCAGCCCCGGCGCGTCAACGACCCACGTCCACGTCGGGTCCTTGTCGAGCTTCTTCGCGACGCGGAACAGCTCCTTCACCCCGGCGGTGTCCACGTCGTAGGTCAGGTCGACGTTGTCGAACACGTGCTTGTACTCGAGGTGATTCTTCTCCTCCGACCACGGCGCCAAATCACGCTCGAGCACACTGTGCGCTGCGCCATCCAGACTGAACGTCACGGTGTCATCACCACGCGACATCGTGAGCAGCTTCGCATCGTCCGCGTGTTCGGCGAACTCCGGTTTGAGCGGGTGCTGCTGCACTTCCGCGCCGCCCTGGCCCAACCAGGACAGCGGCCCTGTCGTTGACAGATCGGTTTGGATGGGCACCCACGCACCGTCGTCGGCTTTCACGTTCACTGGCGTGGGCGAAATCGCCGACACCAGGGAGTCATCCGGGCCCTCGTAGGTGGTCGAGAACTCGTCTCGATCCACCACCTGCTGGTCGCCATCAGCGAACTCGGAGAGGTCCGGTTTTGCACCCTGCACCGGCTCAGGCGCAGGCGGGGACTCAGGAAGACCGACAGGTGGCGCATCCTTGAACGAGCCCGCCGGCGCTGACGCCGACGTATCCGGCTCACCTCCCGCATCCATCGACGGCACCGATGGAATCGACGAAGAACTAGGTGACTCCTCATCTGGGGCGGCAGCGGCAGGCGTCACCGAAGAAAGTTGCCCCGTCGTGAACCACTGTCTCATGTGGCACGCCGCCTGCCTGCAGCTCAGAAGCCGCCTGAGCGATGAGCGCCGGGGTGATCGGAACGGGTTCCGATGACGGCGCGGTAGCCGCATTCGCCGGCGCTGCGCCAAGTATTGCGCTCGCGACGCCCCCGAACTCAGCCGCTCACTCGCGCTATCGGTCGCGTATGCACGCGTTTTGGGTGTCCTTCGCGGGAAGTAAAAGGACGTCGTTTGCTCACAATATGGACATAACGTAGACATGAACGCGCCGCAGGCGGGTACGCTAAGTGGTGGAGGTGAACGATATGGCGATTCTGGAGACTCCGACCCCGCGTCGGCGACGTCGTGAAGAGGCGCATGTGCGTGCGATCGAGAGCGACTTCACCCCGGCGGTGAAATCACTGGTGGAGACCCTGGGCAAGGGTCTGGTCGCCGTCATCGTGGATCGCGACGTCAAGACCGTCTCTCGGTGGATGGGCGGGGCTCTTCCTCGTGGCGAGGAGCAGCGACGCGTCATCGACACGCTGCAGATCTGCGAGCTCCTTCTCAGTGGGGATGCACCATCGGTGGTGCGCTCCTGGTTTATGGGCATGAACCCACAGCTGAATGACGAGAACCCGGCGGAGGTCCTTGCTGAGGGACGATCGCGCGACGTGATGGCTGCTGCCCGCGCCTACGCGAATGCCAGCTAGTCCCGCTCTCGTCGACGTTCCCGGCCGCCTGGTGCGGGTCGAGCGTCCGGAACCACCGCTGCGCTTCTCTCACATCACCGCCGAGCTGGCCGCGTCCGAGAACGCCGGAAACCGATTCGACGTCCTCGGCGGCGGCGTCCTCTACGCGTCGACCGACGCCCAGGGGGCCTTCGCGGAGACGACGGCCCAGTTCCGCCGCAGCGCGTCGATCATCGCCCGCATTGCCCGCGCCGGTGGGTCCTTAGAGGAGCAGGATGGCCCGAGTGTTGACGCCAGCTGGCGTGCCTCCCGCATCCTGCGCACGCTGAGCATCCGGGACGCGCTTCCGTTCGTGGACATCGAGGACCCAGACACCCACACCTTCCTCACCCAGGCCGCACCCACCGCTCTCACCGGCGCCGGCGTGAGCGTCCTCGACGTCGCCACCGTGCGCGGCCCGAACCGTCGCCTCACACGCGCGATCGCGAACTGGCTCTACACGCGTACCGACGATGCAGGGACGCCGCTCTATGGTGGCATCCGCTACATGTCCAGGCTCGGGGACTACGAGTGCTGGGCAATATTCGAAGGCACGCTGGTTGTACCTGTCGACGAGCGCCGGATCACTGTTGACGACCCGGAGCTGGTCGCCGTCGCGAATCGCCACGGCATCCGGCTCACCTGACCCGCAACCTGAGATCGACAAGGTTGCCTCGAAGTCGACCGTCGACCACGGCGGCAAGGCGTCGTTCACCAACCAAGTCTGGGTAGGCATGGTCGCCGTGTGCCTAACACCATCCACCTGACGGCCGCGGGTGCAACAGATGCGAGCAAGGGTCTACCCTGGCGACATCCAAGTTGGGGGTGTCTTGTGACAGAAATTCAGCCTAGGTCGGCGCTCGTTCGAGCGTGGCGTGCGACCGGACGAGTCATTAGTCGGGTCGTCAGCGCACTCATGATCGTGGGGAGCTCGCTTGGTTCCGCACGTGGCGCGGGGGATCCGGAAGCGAGAAAGGGCTACGAGAAGCCCAACCGGGAATACCGACCCTAAAGTTGTATATCGGCCCCTGTCCGGCGTGTGAGAGCCTTCTCAGACACCGATCATTTGGGGGAAACGATGAGGTCTCTTTCCGCTGCGCAAAGTGGGGCTCCAACAGCCCGCTTTCGAATGGCAGCATTCCTTCTGGCAGTTGCGGCTGCCGTAGCCATCGGGGTCGCCTCCCCGAGCTCCGCTGATGCGACAACGTGGTGGTATTGGCGCACCCTGAGTCAAAAGTCCGGCAATAACACGTGGTACCCGGTCAACACCGGGGCCCAATACAACGTCGGTCATGTGGACGCCTACTCAGGAGCCGCCGGCGCATACATCGACACTGCAGGGGTTGGCCAATCGTACGGCCCGGGCAACGTTACGCAGACCTTCGGCGGCTACCGCACGGTCAACTCGAGCTGCAAGACGTACCTGCCGATCATGCCCGCCGGGCAGACCGTGTACCTCGAATGCCGGCTCGGCTACTAGCGAACTTGAAAGGACCAATCGTGATTACGAAATCATCTCTCTGGGGAACAATTGCCGCCGGAGCGGCGGCGGTGGGGATCGTAGCGTTCGCAGTTTCGGGGGTGTCGACTCCAGCCGCTGTTGCAGAGGGCGGGACCGACCCAGTCGCGACGAAGGCCCTGTCGCCTCTACTCTCAGCGAGTCAGTCCCCGAGCGATGCCCTTCCGGGCTTCCTCACCGACGGCGCGCAGGCTCTGCCTGGGGTTGTGCCCTCGTCTGCGCGGCACCTGGGCGACCGCAACGGGGCGGCCTTCTGGCTCGCGACCAACGATGATGGCGAGGCATGTCTTATCTCGCTGATGCCGGGCGCAGATCAACTCGCGTCGATGACATGCCACGGTGCTGACGATGTCTGGAAGCAGGGGCTCTCGCTGCAAGTGTCGACCCCGGATTCGGCGACGCGTCTGTACTTCCTTCCAACTGGATATACCGCCGACGTTCCAGGGCTTCAGAAAGTTGGGGCTCAACTCCTTGTCGGTGAGGCTGTGGGTGCTGCACAGCCCGTCACCGCTCAGCGGTCCGCAGCGGGAGCGAATGCTCGATCCATGACGGCGGAAAAGTTCGGAGGATCCACTCTGGAACTGCCTGCGCTGCCGGCGCCGGCCAAGCCGGGGACTGGGCAATGACGACGATGCGGGCGGGGCGATCCATGAGCGCAGTGCGTGGTGCGGTGCTCGCTGCCTGCGCCACTGCCGGGGCTCTGCTGATGGTTGTCGAGCTACCGATGGCAGCGGAGGCAGCGAACACGACCTACTACAACGCCACCAGTCATCAAGGAGCCTGGCACTCAAGTCCGTTGCTCTCCAGCACTGGAAACCAGGCATACACCCAGTTCGGTGGTGCAAACGTGACGGTTGACAACGGAACGTTCTCGTCGACTTCGCAGTCCGGCGCAACGCAGACGTACAGCCGACGCACCGTGTATCTGTCCTGCAGGTTCTACATCTCGAACTTCCCGGACTCCACTGCGCCATTGAACTGTGTGTTGATCAGCTAGGTCGATTCACCAGAGGCGGTGTCCCGATGCGCGCATCAAGACACCGCCTCTGGCTCTTATGCCGACCACCGCCCGCCTCCCCCGGCGCATGCGAGCTCGCTCAGAGCGGCGTGCTCGGCGGGGCTAGCGGGTGGCGGTGATCGGCAGCACGCCGGCATCCCGTTCCACGGTCTGGAGCTGCCCGTCGACGAGGCGGAGCATGCCGGTGCGGGTGCCGCCGCGGCCGCGCCCGGTGATGTCGAGCTCGTGCCCGGTCACGTGGCCCCATCCGGCGCCGAGGCCGTCAACACGGCGCCCGGAGACGGTCAGGACGGCGCGGGCTCCGGGCCAGTCGCGGTCGACCAGGAGCACGGTGTCATGGGTGCGCATCTTCCCCTGCAGTCGGGTTCCCCTGCAGTCGGGCGAGATCTCCCGCTGCGGGAACCGTTGGTGGACGCACGGCGATTGCGGGGACCGTCTCCACGAGCGTTGAGAGCGCCGGCCACCACCGCTCCCCAGGATGTGGGACGAGCAGTAACCGGTCGAGGTCGATCCCGGCGGCCGCGGCCGCCTCGATGCCGAAGTTCGGCATCCCGACCACGGCGCACCATCCGCCGGCGAGCGACGGCCCGGCGAGCATCGCCTGCAGCAGGCTCATCGAGTCGTGCACCTGGTACACGGACCCGGCGTAGAGGGAACCTTCGGGGAGCAGGCTCGCGATTACCGGATGCGTCGGCACTCGCTTCTCCCCCAGCTTCGCGCCCTGCATCTTGTCGATGCGGGATCGCAGCTCGAGTACGGTCGCCTCCGCATCCTCCGGCGGTGCGGCGTCCTGCAGGGCGGCGCGGGCGTAGGCCATCAGCTGGTCGACGTCGTCCGGGGTTGGCCGCTGCGCGGGTCGGTGCCAGTAAGCCACCGGGCTCGCTGTTCAGCGGGGGTGACGATCGTGCCGTCTGGTGCGGTCATGGGTGCTCGGAACTCCGGCATCCCCAGCTTCTCCGCGCACGCGTCGATCGCCTCTTGCAGGAGCTCGTAGTAGCCGAGCTGCCACCGCTGCTCACGCTGCAGCACCCAGTGGTCAACCCGGTACCGCATCAGCGTCTCCCCCGTCTCCCTATGCACCGCCGGAACCACCGAGATCAGAAACCGCGGCTTCACGACGTCGTCGACGACCAGCCACTGCTGCAGCGCCACCTGGATCGTCTTCACGAACGCCGATTTTACTCGAACAAACGTTCGAAAGTTAATGGTTCAATGGGAGCATCCCCGACCCCTTGGAGGCTGCCATGAGCATGACGCACGCGACCGACATCGTCTCAGTCTGGACCGACAAGGGCAGACCCATCCGGCTCGTCTGGCGCGGCACCCGCTACGTCGTGACCGACCGGCCCACCCCGCTGCAGAAGACCGCGTGGCATGACGCGCTCACGCATCCGGCCGGCAAGCTCGCGGGGTGGCGGTTCCAGGGTTGTTCCGTCGCGGACGGGGACGTGCGCATGTTCGACGTTCGCCCCAACGCTGACGGTGGCTGGGATCTCCTGCGCACGTACTCCTGAAGGTCACCGGTGGGAAACAACCGCAGGTACCCTGCAGACGGCATGGAGCGGGTGATCGACCAGGTCCTCACCCGGCCCCGGCCGGTCTGGCTCACCGAGGCCGAGGTCGACCTCGAGCACGACGTCGCGGTCGTCCCGCCCGCACCGGCGCCGGCGATCGCGTACGTACGCTTCCACGAGGCCGTCGTCCGGCCCGACGTCGAGGTGATCGCCTGGAACGAGCACGCCGTGCAGATCCGATTCACCAGTCGCGACGGTCAGCAGCACGAGGGCTGGGTGTGGAAAGTCGCCGTCCGCCCGAGGCCGCGGCGGGAGATCCCGCCGCGGCGGTGAAGCGGCGTCACGATCCCCGCTGCCGTGCGTCTCATAGGTGTGGTGCCTTCGCGCACGCACGCCGCTCTCCCATCAGAGTGGCGGTGACACCGCCGGCGGTAGGTCCCCTCTACGGTCGGCGGTGTTCGTATGCGGAGCCGAGCTGCTACCTCACGACGCTCCGCCACCGGGGAGGGCGGCCAGTGCGAGGCGCACCAGCGCCAACGCATAGCCCTGCGCGTCGGGATTGAACAGTGGCACGATGAACCACGGTGGCGGCGACGATGAAGGACGCCAGGGTGATGGTCCCCTTCAGGGGCTGGTTCGGTTCCACGGTATTCCTGCTTTCCGGCCGACCGTGCGTGGTCGGCTTGTTCGATGGGTGGACTGTTCAGTTCTCCCTATGCACCGGCCCTCTTGCCGGGTGTGCGCTCGCCTCGAAGTGCGAGCGGGTGTTGATCGTTGAGAGGGCCGGGGAGCCGGATCGGCTCCGAAGTAGGAGTGCGCCAGACTGTGGGCTGGTGCCCACGGAAGCTCTACAACCACGTGCATGTGCGGCAGATTCGCGATGGACGACACGGTCAATGAGCGCGTGACCGAGTTCGTCATTCCACAGGCCGGAAGCCGGAGGAGTGGCGGATTGGTCTTGGAATCGCGTGCGTTGCGCCAGCGCAAGCAGCCGCTTCCGGCCGGTGCGACGATCTTCACCGAATCGGCTCCAGCCCGGGATACCTCCAAGGCTTTGCTTGCACTAGGACCGTCTCGATTTCATGGACTGCTCATCGGACCCGTTCTTCAAAACCCAAAACAAGGTCACGCTCAGGTACGGAACAGGTTCTCGCAACCCGAAAATACTGGGCGCGTAAATCCGGATATCCAAATTCGTGGGCGACCGGCTGGGGCCTTAGCTACAGCTGCGATTAGAACTTCACTCATCGCGAAATCGATTCGTAGGTTGCAAGCGCTGTCGGCGCAGCATCTCCGCGTCCGATGTGGAACGCTCGACGACGCACCGTCTAGGGCTCTCTTCACGGCGAATTGGTCGACTGTCGCTTGAGCGCCGGACGCCTCCGTCGTTTCCCGGGTTGCGGTCCTTCGGCTGACGACACAAATGCGGGCAGAACGCCTCGGCGGCCTTGCACGGCGATCTCGCGTGAACCGCAATCTCTGTCGTTGCTGGAGACGGAGCACAGCCGGTAGGTTTCCGGGAGAGTAGTCACGGCGGTCTGTCCGGCAGTAGGGTCGCGGCATGACTATTCCCAACGACGACAGCACGCCGGAACAGCCCACCGGCGGAAATGTTCCTCCTGCGCCGGACGCCGGAGGGGCTGTCCCGCCTGTTCCGCCCGCACCTCCCGCCTCCCCCGTTCCGCCGGCCGCGCCCGTCGAGCAGACGCCGCCGACCCAGGCTCCCGGGTATCCGTCCGCTGCCGCATCCGGTGGCTTCCCGGCATATTCGGCCGCGCCTTCCGCACCGGCTCCCGCCGCACCGACCGAGCCGCCGTCGCAGATCACCATCGCGTTCTGGCTGTACATCGCGGCGGCGGTGCTCAGCGTGATCAGCGGTATCGTGACGGCGATCTCCGTCTCGGCCAACCGCGACACGATCCTGCAGCAGATCACCGACAGCCTGGCGAAGTCGCAGACCACCGGGACGAAGCTCGACCCGAACACCCTGACGGACGCCGCCATCACGTTCGGCATCGTCTGGGCGGTCGTCACCCTGATCTTCTGGGCGCTCGTCTTTGTGCTGTTCGCGGTCTTCATGCGCCGCGGCCGCAACTGGGCGCGCATCGTCCTGACCGTCCTCACCGTGATCTCGCTGCTGAACCTCGGCGGCCTGTACTTCATCGGCGGCGTGCAGGTGATCGCGGCGATCGTCGCCACGATCCTGATCTGGCTGAAGCCCGCCTCGCAGTACTTCGCTGCGGTGAAGGCGTCCCGCGCCCCGCGCGCCTAGATCCCATCGACCCGGAGACGGCGCCAGGCGACCTGCGTCAGGCGGCCGTCTCCGCGTCGGCGGGGGCGTGCTCGTCGACGGTGCGCGCGTTCGTCAGCGTGAGCGCGCCGATCCCCGCGATCAGGCCGACGGCGACCGCGAGGATGCCGAAGATGATCTGCTCGCCGTCGAAGTACGACGCGACCAGCTGGTGGCTCCACGCACCGCTCGGCAGAGTGGTGGTGACGAGCACGGCGATGAGCGTTCCGACGACCGCGGTGCCGATGCTCGTGCCGACCTCCTGCGCTGCGTCGTTCATCGCAGCGCCCATCGACGTGCGGTTCTCGGGCATCGCCCCGACGAGGGCCACCGCGCAGATGGTCATCACGGTGCGGAGGCCGATCGTCATCACGATCATGGAGAGCGCGACGGCCACGTAGTTCTGCTGGACGCTCCACGCCATCATGCCGAGACCCGCTGCCAGGAGCAGCGCACCCACGAAGCAGGCCATCCGGTGGCCGAGGCGACGCACCAGCAATTCGGTGAGCGGTGTCGCGAAGATCATCGTCAGGATGATCGGCAGGTTCGCCAGTCCGGCGACCAGAGGCGACCACCCCCATGCGTACTGGAAGTGCAGCACCAGAGCGAACATGACGCCGGACATGGCGAGCGAGGTGCCGATCTGGGCGATGGCCGCCCCCCGGACGGTGCCGCCGCGGAACAGCGACAGGTCGAGCATCGGCGCTGCCGCCCGGCGCTCGCGCACGATGAACAGGACGAGGGATGCGACCGCACCGAACGCGACCGTGATCGTGGCCGGCGACAGCCACCCGTTCTGCACTCCGCTGGTGAGGGTGTAGCAGGCGAGGCCGATCGTCAGGATGCTGAGGACGGCCCCCGGCACGTCGAGCTTGTCCTTCGTGAGACCGTCTGCCGTGTCCGGCGCGACGCCGAAGTGCACGCCGAGACAGGCGATGAGAGCGATCGGCGCGTTCACGAGCAGCAGCCACTGCCAGGACAGGTGCGCGAGCACGGTGCCCGCCAGGAGCGGCCCGAGGACGAAGCCGGACATGCCGACCACCATCATCAGCGTGATCGCGCGCATCCGGAGCTTCTCGTCGTCGAACAGCCGGAACACGAGGGAGTTGGTGATGGGCGCCATCATCGCCGCCGCGACGCCGAGCAGCGCACGCAGCGCGATGAGCTCACCGGTGCTCGTGACCAGCAGCACCCCGAGGCTCAGCAGGCCGAACAACCCCAAGCCCACCTGCAGCACCCGGCGGCGCCCGAAGCGGTCGGCGATCGAACCGGCGGTCAGCAGCAAGCCCCCAAAGGTGAGCGAGTACGCCCCGGTGATCCACTGCAGCGACGTCGTGTCGCCTCCGAGGCTGCGGGCGATCGTCGGGAGGGCGACCGACAGCAGGGTGTTGTCGACCATCTCGACGAAGAAGGCGAGGCAGAGCGCGGCGAGGGGGATCCAGGCCGCCTTCATGGATACGTAGCTGCGGGATGTGGTGATGGATTCGGTGCTCATAGCGACTCCAGTATCGAACGGTGTTCGAGTTTCGAACGCCGTTCGATAGAATAGAACAGTGTTCGATAAACTGCAAGGGGCAGGTCGACTGTGATGGGATGGGTGGCATGAGCAGCACACAGCGAGACGCGGAGCCGCGCGCACGGCGCCACACGGCTTCGCAGCGTCCCCGCGCTTCGCTGTCCCTCGAGTCCGTGCTCACCGAAGCCGTGGCGATCCTGGACGAATCCGGCGCACAGGGGCTCACCATCCGCGCCCTCGCCTCCCGGCTCGGAGGCGGCCCGGCGAGCGTGTACTGGTACGTGTCCGGACGCGACGAACTCCTCGACCTCGCGGCCGACTCCGTTCTCGCCGGCGTGCTGGAAGACGTGGCCGACGTGTCCTCAGCAGATCCGATCGCCGAACTGCGTGCCGTCGCCCACGCGCTCTTCGACACCATCGCCGACCGCCCCTGGCTCGGCGCGTACGCCATGCGCGACACCGGGCGCCAGGTCCACTCGCTGATGCTCTACGAGCGCATCGGCCAGCAGGTCATGCGACTCGGCCTCACCGCGCGGCAGAGCTTCTACGCGGCATCCGCCGTCGTCGGCTTCGTGATCGGCACCGCCGCCGACATGGGCCAGGAACTGCCGGACGCCGTCATCTCGGGCGAACTCGACCAGCGGCAGTACCTGGCCGAGGCGACAGAGCAATGGCGCGCGCTCGACCCGGCGGAGTATCCGTTCATCCACTACATCGTCGACGAGTTCGCCGTGCACGAAGACCGCGATCAGTTCCGCGCCGGCCTCGACCTGCTGCTGGCCGGGCTCGAACTGCAGGCGGGGCGCGGGTCAGGGTCGGCCGGCTAGGCGATCTCGCCCGAGGCACTCGACAGGCTGCGTTCCGAGGTCTACGGTGGGCGCCGGTCGTCGTTATGGTCGACCGCAAAAGAAAGCAGGTAACGGAAAATGAACATTCTGCTCATCGTGATCGCGATCGTCGCGATCGTGCTCCTGTTCACCGGCGGATTCGTGCAGGCCCTCAACTGGCTGCTCTGGGTGGGAATCATCCTCCTGGTGTTCGCCATCATCGTGTGGCTGGTTCGCATGATCAGCGGTCGGCGTTCCGTCTAGAACCACCGAACGTCCAAGGGCTCCGGATGCACCCGCATCCGGAGCCCTTCGCCGTTGCAGGGCCATTGCCGGGGAGGCGGTGGCGGGGTAGCGTGCGCGGCGACAACGGATCAGACGGAAGGGGCGGTCGATGCCTGGGCGCAACGAACCGGAACTGAAAGACCAGAAGCTCTACGAAGAACTCCGCAAGGAGGGCAACTCGAAAGAGAAGTCGGCGCGCATCTCGAACGCCGCAGCGGCCCGCGGGCGCTCGTCCGTCGGCAAGAAAGGCGGAGAGTCCGGGTCGTACGACGACTGGACGGTGCCCGACCTCAAGAAGCGCGCCAAAGAGCTCGGCCTCAGCGGCTACTCGAAGAAGACCAAGAAGGAACTGATCAGCGCGCTCCGCAACCACTGACCGAGCGCCCGCCCGCGTCGTACACTCACGGCATGGACCTGCGCGAGGTGGCCGACGAACTCTACGCGCTGCCCGCGGCCGAGTTCACCGCGTCCCGCAACGCGGCGGCAGGGAAGGCGGGCAAGCCGCTCGCCGCGGACATCCGCGGGCTGCGCAAGCCGTCGGCAGCCGCGGCCGCCGTCAACGCGCTGGTGCGCGAGCATCCGGATGTGGTCGACGCCATCCTCGACGTCGGCGACCGGATGCGCGAAGCGTTCGCCGAGCGCGACCGTACCGCCATCCGCGAACTCACCGGCGAGCGGCAACGGCTGCTGCAGAAGGCGACGAGCAGCGCCGGCACCGCAAGCCCCGCCGTGCTGCGCGAGGTGGAGGACACGCTGCAGGCCGCCGTCATCGACGCCGCGGCGGCCGCGGCGGTGCGCAGCGGGCTGCTGGTGCGGTCGCTGGAGTCGACCGGGGTGGACCAGGTCGACGTGTCCGACGCGGTGGCGCTGCCGGTGGACGTGGAGGCGGCGACCGTCGCCCACACGGCCCGGAAGGCGACCCGCACCGCAGCGAACGCACCCGCCCACGCCGAGCCGACGGAGACGCCGAGCGAACGCCGGGAACGGGAGCGGCGCATCCGGACGGCGGAGAAGGCGCTCGAACGGGCGCGCACCGATGCGGACGCCCTCGACGACGAACTGGACGAGGAGGTCGACAGGCGCACCGACCTCGAAGCCGAACGGGATGCGCTCGCCCGGCGGCTGGAACGCACCCAGGACGAGCTCGCGGAGTCGCGGGCGGCCGAGCGGGAGCTGCGGAGGAGGATCACCCAGGCGCAGGCGGCGCTGCGGGAGGCGGAGAAAGCAGTGAGGGCCGCGCGGGAGTGATTGGGCGTGCGTGCGCGGGCCGGTGCCGCGGTCAGCCGGGGAGGTGCTGCCCGACCGTGTCCTCGCTCATGACCACCATGCCGCCGGTGCGCTGCGAGGTGTGCATGAGCGCTTCGAGCCACTGGGTGTTGATCGCGGGCGGGCGGCTGCCGCTGAACTGGAACGACAGCGGCACCTCACGGCTGATCCAGATCGAGACGCGGCCGGAGCCCTGCTCGACAGGCACGTCCCAGTTGAGGAGAAAGCTCTCGTGCCGACGAAGCTTCGCCACGATGGCGAGTTTGACGTGGCTCAACACGCGATCGTCGAGGTCGTACTCCTGCCCGGAGCCGTAGACCAGTTTTCCCATGCAAGTATTCTCCACTATGAAACCGGTCGAAACTTTTCGGGGCGGGGGGATTGACCCGAATACTTTCTTCCAGTAACCCTGCGAGCGCGGCTGGACAACGGGGCTGGAACTTAGCTCCGGACGACATAGAGTGGGGCCCATATGGCAGATCACCCGTCTCCCGCCCTCTCCGACCACCCTGAGCCCGTCGTCGTCGTGGGCGACACCCACACGAGCAACCCGACCCTGCGGCGCGACGACGTCGTGCTGCGCAAAGGCGTGCTCACCCTCGTCTCCGGGCCGTTCACCCCGCGCGAATCGATGGTCGAAGACCTGCTGGCCGTGCGAGATGCATTGGATGCGGCCGGCATCGAGCACCTGCTGGTGCGCGGCGACGACGACAGGCGCGTCATCGCCGTCGACCGTCGACGCCGCAAGGAGATCACGGCGGCGCTCGCGACCGCGTTCGCCAACGAGCCGTTCTACGCCAGCCCGGTCGACGTGGACGGCGCGCCCACGCTGATCGCCGACGGCAGGCTGTCCAGAAGGAAGGCGCACGTCCTGCGGCTGTTCCGCCCGCGGCTGGAACCGATCGGACGGCTCCGCTACGGAGCCGAGACCGCCATGCAGCTCGAGTTCTGGCGGTTCGGCGACGAGGACATCGAAGCCCCGCGGCCGAACGCGCTGATGCGCACGCGCCTCCCGCGCAACGAGGCGATCGAGGAATCGGTGACCATCTACGGGCGCACCTGGCGCACGCTGGAGCACATGTTCGACCCGCTGGCGAGCGACATCGCCTTCGACATCGACATCGTGTTCTCCTGGGTGGACGGGTCGAGCGCGGAGTTCCAGCGGAAGCGCGCTGCGCAGCAGGCGGCGTACGTGGTCGGCGACGGCGACGACAACGAGGCCCGCTACCGCCAGATCGACGAGCTGAAGTACGCGATGCGGAGCGTGCACATGTTCGCGCCGTGGGTGCGCAACATCTACATCGCCACCGACTCCCCGCTGCCGTCCTGGCTCGCCCCGCACCCGAACGTGCACATCATGCGCAGTGAGGACTTCTTCGTCGACACGTCGACGCTGCCGACGCACAACTCGCACGCGGTGGAGAGCCAGTTGCACCACATCCCGGGCATCGCGGAGCACTTCCTGTACTCGAACGACGACATGTTCATCGGGCGCCCGATCTCGCCGGACATCTTCTTCTCGCCCGGCGGCGTGACCAAGTTCGTGGAGGCGGGAACGCGGATCGGACTCGGCGAGAGCGACCCGGCGCGCAGCGGGTTCGAGAACGCGGCACGCGTCAACCGCCGCCTGCTCTGGGAGCGCTTCGGCGCCGTCACCACCCGGCACCTCGAACACTGCGCAGCCCCGCTCAGGGTCAGCGTGCTCAACGAGATGGAGCGCGAGTTCCCCGACGACTTCGCCAGGACGGCGGCGAGCCCCTTCCGCTCAGCCACCGACATCTCGGTGACCAACTCGCTCTACCACTACTACTCGCTGATGACCGGGCGGGCCGTCGTGCAGACGCAGGCCCGCGTCCAGTACATCGAGACGACCCTGCACGAGGCCGAAGAGAAGATGCGCAGGCTGCTGAAGCGCCGCGACCAGGACATGTTCTGCCTCAACGACGGCTCCAAACCGGAGATCGGCGTGGAAGAGCGCACGAGGATCGTGACCGAGTTCCTGGAGAGGTACTTCCCGTTCCCCGCTCCGTGGGAGCGCATGGAGGGGTAGCCGGGCCGGGGACGGCGCGCGCCCGCGTTGGCAGGGAGGGCGCGCGCCGTTCGGCCGCCGCTCAGCCCTGACGGGCCCCGCGGCGGTTCGGTCGCTCGATGACGGCCGCGTCCACGAAGGTGCGCGCGACGCACCGGCCATCGGCCTCGAGCCAGAGGTGCAGCCGTGCAGCGCCGGGCGGCGGCGGCACGGTGACGGTGACCGGCTCTGTCACCGCGAACGGTGCGGCGGAGACGTCCGCACGCGCATCCGGTGCTTCATCGGCGGCGGGCAGCGGCGAACCGGCTGCCGACCAGGCGGCGTGCAGGATGCCGTCGACCGGGGCGTCCCCGTGATGTGAGACCCGCACATCCACGCCCAGCGGGCTCGTGGGGATCGGGATGTCCGCCCCGGCCCTCTGCGGCACGATGTCGACGACGAGGACGGTCTCGGCGTTGCTGTCCGCCGGGTTCAGCCCTCCCCAGTCCTTCCTGCGCCGGTCGGCGTCGAGCAGTCCTGCCATCTCGTGCTCCACATCCGTGAGCTCGGTGTACACGTAGCCGGCGAAACGGTCGTGGCGGCGGATCTCCTGCGTCTGCCAGCGCACGTGCCAGGCCCGCTCCAGACTGGTGAACCCCGCCCCGAACTCGCTGTTCAGGATGGGCACACCTGTGCGCGGGAAGTCTGCGGAGCCGTAGAAGGACTTGTCGACGACGAAGTCCGGACCGAGCTTCACCTCGAACGACTCCTTCTCTCCGGAGGCGAGGGCAGCGACGTTCGACGCCCACGCCGCAGGGTCCTCGTCGTAGTAGTGCCAGTCCACCAGGTCGCTGCGCACGTGCGCCCAGCCCGAGTTCTCGACGATGGGACGCGAGTCGTCCAGGGCGCGCATCGTGTCGTACGCGTGCACGGCGGCCTCCGCACGCTCCTGGCTGCCCGGGATGTCCCAGTCGAGCCCCCACTCCTCGTTGTAGAGACCCCAGACGACGATCGACGGGTGGTTGCCGTCGCGGCGCACCAGCTCGGGGAGCTGCTCCTCGAACGCGGATGCGGCGTCCGGGGTGAACCGGCTGGGGCAGGCGGGCTCCGCCCAGACCAGCATCCCCATCCGGTCCGCCGCGTGCAGCCAGCGCGGCTCCTCGAACTTGAGGTGCTTGCGCACCAGGTTGAAGCCCAGCTCCTCCGCCAGGTCGAGATCCCGGACCAGGGAGGCGTCGTCCGGGGCGGTGAGGCCGGAGTCCGGCCAGTAGCCCTGATCGAGCACGCCCCGGAGGTACAGCCGACGGCCGTTGAGGAACAGCTGCTCGCCGCGCACCTCGATGCTGCGCAGACCAGCCGTCGCCACGACGCGGTCGGCGGCCTCCCCGTCGCCCACGCGGAACTCGATGGCGTAGAGGTGCGGGTCGGCCGGGCTCCACAGCCGGGGCGCATCCACAGTCACGGTGCCGTCGAACCGGCCGTCCGCGTCGGCCGCGATGGTCGTCTCGCGGCCGTCGACGGTCACGACGACCGCAGCGCCGGCCGGAGCGTCGCCGACCACCCGGCCGGAGACGGCGAATCCGGTGAGCGAGTCACCGCGAATCGCGGCGGACTCCACGTAGCTGCGGCCGCGCGCCTCCAGCCAGACCGACTGCCAGATGCCGGACGTCGGCGTGAAGGAGACCCCGTCGTAGTCGTCGCGCGGGATGGAACGCTGCTTGCCGTGCGGGATCTCCCGCTTGTCGGCCGGCGCATCCACCTCCACCACCAGCTCGACCGGCTCCCCCGGCGTCACGAGCTCGGTCACGTCGAACTCGAACGAGGTGTATCCGCCGGTGTGGACGCCGACGACCACTCCGCCGAGCAGCACTCTGGCCACGTGGTGCACGGCGCCGAAGCTCAGGATCACCCGGCGGCCGTCCCACGCGGGCGGCACGGTGACGGAGCGACGGTACACCGCGCGTTCCAGCCAGGTGCGGCGCACACCGGATGCCGCCGTCTCCCACGCGAACGGCACCACGATCGTGGTGGGCTCCCCGCCCTCCGGCTCGAACCCCCAATCGCCGTTGAGGGTGAGCCAGCGCTCTGACCTGTCGAAGTCGGGCCGCGGATACTCGGGCTTCGGGACGGACATGGATGTGATGCCTTTCGTTCGTTCGGCGCGCATGAGGTCAGCCTTTGACGCTGCCGGCGAGGATGCCGTTGATGAAGTGCTTCTGCAGCATGATGAACAGGATGAGCAGGGGGATGAGGGCGACGGAGCTGGCGGCCAGCAGCTCCCCCGTGACCGTCGCGTAGTCTGCGCCCACCTTGTTGCCGGAGATGTTCTGGGCGAGGGTGGACAGCACCACTTGCAGCGTGGCCATCTTGCTGGAGCTCGCGACCACGACCGGCCAGACGAAGTCGTTGTAGATGTTCATGATGGTGAGCACGGCGAGGCCGGCCAGACCCGGCCGGATGACCGGGACGACGATCCGCCAGAAGATGCCGAACTCACCGCAGCCGTCGACCCTGGCCGCGTCGAGCAGCTCGTCCGGCACGGCGGAGATGACCTGGCGCATCCAGAAGATGGCGAAGGCGTCGACGGAGCCGGGGAGGATCAGCGCCTGGTAGGTGTTGACCCAGCCGAGCTCCTTCATCTCCAGCAGCAGCGGGATGATGAGCACGATGGTCGGCAGCATCAGCGTGAGCAGCACGGTCCCGAAGATGAGGTTCTTGCCCCGGAAGTCGTACTTGGCGAACGCGTACCCGGCCAGCGGGGCGCAGAACAGGGTGATCGCGCCCTTGAACACCAGCACGATGCCGGTGTTCACGAATCCGGATGCGATCGGAACGTCCTGGAACATCCCGCGGAAGTTGTCGAGCGTGAACGTGGTCGGGTCGAAGCCCAACGGGTCGCGGATGATGTCTCCCGCCGGCTTGAACGCCGAGAGGACGGCCCAGACCACCGGCGCGAGGAACGCGACGGTGAGGATCATCAGGAACACGTTCGACCCGATGAGCGGCCGGCGATGGATGCGGGTCTCTGCTGTGGTGGTCACGGTTCAGTCCTTCGCCCGCAGGAGTCTCACGAACCCGAGCGACAGCGCCATGACGACGATGACGAGCAGGAACGAGTTGGCCGCGCCCGTGCCGAGGTCGGCGCGCGTGATGTGGTTGTAGAGGAACAGTCCCGCCGTGGTGGTGGACCCGTACGGCCCTCCCCTGGTGACCACGAACGGCTCGGCGAACATCTGGAACACGGCGAGCGTCTGCAGCACGACGGCGAACATGATCGTGCGCCGCAGCAGCGGGACCGTGATGCTCCAGACCTGCCGCACCCGGCCGGCCCCGTCGATCGACGCGGCCTCGTAGATGTTCGCGTCGATCGACTGCAGGCCGGAGAGCAGGATGATGATGATGAACCCGCTGGTCTTCCAGAGGAAGAGCAGCGCCAGCGTCGGCTTGGCCCACTGGCTGGTCACCAGCCAGCCGACGTCCGGGAGCCCGATGAGGTTGAGCACCCCGTTGACCGCCCCGTAGTTCTGGTCGAAGAGCACGATCCAGATCTGCGCGACCGCGACGAGCGGGGTCACGAACGGGACGATGAACGCCACCCGGTAGAAGCCGCGCAGCCGCAGCTTCGCGTTGTCCAGCAGCACGGCCACCACGACGCACAGCACGATCTGGATGGGCACGATCAGCAGCCAGAGGATGCCGGAGTTCGCCAGCGACGACCAGAAGGCGCTGCTGCCGAGGAGGTAGGCGTAGTTGCCGAGGCCGACCCATTCCGCCGCTCCCGCTCCGTGCCAGTTCGTGAAGCTCAGTCGCAACGTGAACACGAGCGGATAGATGCTGAACGCGAGGAAGATCGCGACGAACGGCAGCACGAACAGGTAGGGCGCGAACGCTCTGCGGAACGCGTATCCCCTGCTCCCCCTCGCCGCGCGGGGCGGAGAGGGGGGCGCGGTCTGCGCGGCGGTCGTTGTGGTCACGGGTGTTCCTCGGTTCGGCGGTCGGGTCGGCCTGGCAGCACTACTGGCGGTCGATCAGGTTGGTCTGGATGTCCTTCGAGGACTGTTCGATGACCTGATCGGGCGTGAGCGAGCCGTCCAGCATCTTCTGGATGTCGTTGCCCAGGTAGTCGACAGCTCCGGCCCACCAGGTCGGCAGCGGTGCGCCGCCGGGGATCTCCTTGCCTGCTTCGATCGCGGTCGACCAGAGATCCTGGTTGCCCATCGCCTCGATCGGCTTGAACAGCGGCTTGTCCGGGTTCGCGGCGGGCTGGTACGCGGGGATGGACGTGTTCAGCCCGCCAGGGTAGACGTCGTTCGGGCCGTAGACCGCGGTGTATCCGGCCTCGTCGTACATCAGGAACTTGTAGAAGAGCCAGGCCAGCTGCGAGTTCTTGCCCTCCTTCGGGAGCACGAACGACGATCCGCCCATCGCGCCGCTGCGTGCGCCGCCGTCCTTCCACGCCGGGAGCGGCATCGCGCGCCAGTCGCCCTTCGTGGCCGTGAGCTGCTGCTGCGGCGCGAAGTCGAACCAGATCGACCACGGGTAGAAGACCTCGTCACCGGAATCGAGCGCTCCGATGTCACTCGGGCTGAGGTATTCGGCGCGGGTGCCGACGCCCTGCTTCTGCACCTCGTCGAGCCAGCCGAGGATCTGCTTGTACTCCGGGGAGTCGAGCCGCAGCTTCCCGTCGGCGTCCGCCAGGCTCGTGCCCAGCTGGCTGGCGTACATCTCGAGCTGCAGCTGTCCGAGGAAGGCGCTCTGCTCCAGGTGGATGGGCTTGGACCCCGGCTTGTACGCCTGGTACTTCTTGGCGGCGGCGAGGAGGTCGTCGTAGGTCTTGATCGAGTCCGGGTCGATCCCGGCGGCGGCCACGGCCTTCGCGTTGTAGAACAGCAGCCCGGGATCGAGGTCGAACGGGACGCCGTAGATGCCGCCCTTGACCGTGTTGACGTCGACCTTCTGCTGCGCGATGTCCTTGGTGTAGGGGGCGAGCACATCCTTGAGGTTCCAGAGGTACTCGGCGTAGCCGCCGACCTTCGCGTCGTCGAGGAAGACGCCGTCCGGCACGTCGGTGCCGGTGATGAGGGTGTTCTGCAGTTTGGCGTCGATGTCGACGGCCTCGTGCTTGACCGTGATGTCCGGGTAGACCTTGTTGAAGTCGGCGATGGCCGCGTCGAAGACCTTGAACAGGTCGCCGGAGCGATCCCAGATGGTGATCTCGCCCTTCGGGGACTTCTCGGTCGGCGCTTTCAGCACCGTGCTCGATGTCGTGGGGTCGGCCGAGCCGATCTCCGGCCCGCAGCCGGACAGGCCGACGGCGATGAGACCGGCTGCTCCGATGGCGACGATCCGCGTGATCGCGGCCTTCCGCCGTCGCGGGGTTGTGAGCTTCATGACACTCCTTCGTGCGGTCGTTTGCCAACGTATGCAAAACCGTACCCGATGTTTGCTATCGTTGCAAACGTCGGTTGGTCGAGAGGAGAGAGCATGGCGGCAACGCTCCGGGATGTGGCAGAGCACGCGAACGTGTCCGTGCGCACCGTCTCCAACGTGGTGAGTGGATACGAGCACGTGAGCTCGAAGATGCGCGCACGCGTCGAACAGGCCATCGACGAGCTCGGCTACCGGCCCAACCCCGTCGCCCGCACCCTGCGCACCGGCCGCACCGGCCTGCTCGCCCTGGTCGTCCCCGAGATCGACGTGCCGTACTTCAGCGAGCTCGCGCGCGACGTCATCACCGCGGCGGCCGAGGTCGGCTATCAGGTGATGATCGACCAGACCGGCCACGACCACGAGCGCGAGCAGGACCTTCTCCGCGGAACAGACCGCAACATGCTCTTCGACGGGATGCTCTTCGCCCCGCTCGCCACGGAAGCCGAGCTCAGCGGCGTCACCGAATCCCAGACCATGCCGCTCGTGCTCCTGGGCGAGCACACCTTCGACGGCCGGTTCGACCACGTCGCCATCGACAACGTGCAGGCCGCAGCAGACGCGACCGACCACCTGATCGCCATCGGACGCACCCGAATCGCCGCCATCGGCGCGCAGCCGAAGGAGCACTACACCACCCCGCTGCAGCGCACGGAGGGATACACCACGGCCCTCGAACGCGCCGGCCTCGGCCCGGAGCCGTCGCTCATCCGGGCGGCCGACCATTACAGCCGCGCCGACGGATACGCCGCGGCGTCGTCGCTGCTCGCCGAGTCCCCTCGCCCGGATGCGATCTTCTGCTACTCCGACCTGCTCGCGATGGGCGCGGCCCGCGCCGTGTTCGACGCCGGTCTGCAGGTGCCGGACGACGTCGCCATCATCGGCATCGACGACATCGAGGAGGGCCGGTACGCGCGCCCATCCCTCAGCACCGTGTCACTGGACACGCCGTTCATCGCCGAACAGGCGATCGCACGCATCGCCGCCAGGATCGACGACCCCACCCTGCCTGCTCAGGAGATCGTCGCTCCGCACCTGCTGCTGCCGCGCGAGAGCACAGGGGCGGCGTCCGTCACGCCATGACGTCCGTCACGCCATGACCTGGATCGGGGTGGTGGGCGACGGGTCGTGCCTGCCGCCCGCATCCACTCGCCGGGGCGGGATGCGGATGCCGTCGGCGGCGAGGCGGCGGGCGCTCTCGTCCGGGTCGATGTAGTCGAGCGCCGGGGAGGCGCCGAGCGGCACCACGGAGTGCAGCACCGTCGTCGGGTACACGTGCACGAGGTTGAAGGCGCGGAAGCCGTCACGGCCGCGGGTACCTCCGACCGGCACGTTGAGGTCTTGCGTGTAGCAGCTGGCCGACGCGACGGAGACCGGGATGCCCGCGAAGGTCGCCATCGACGAGTAGTGCAGGTGACCGGCCAGGATGCTGCGGACGTCGCTGCCGTCGAGCACCTCGGCAAGGCCGGACTGATCGCGCAGCTCGACGGACACGGCCAGGTCGAGCACGCTCGGGACCGGCGGGTGATGCATGGCCAGGATCGTGCCCTCCGGTGCGGGCGATGCGAGCTCGGCGGCGAGCCAGTCGAGCTGCGCATCCGTGACTTCGCCGTAGTGGTGGCCGGGCACGCTCGAGTCGAGGGCGATCACCCGGAGGCCGCCGAACCAGAACACGTCGTCGATCGGCTCGGCGGCGGGGAGCTCGTCGCGCAGCCCGAAGCGGAACGCGTCGCGCTCGTCGTGGTTGCCCATCACCCAGACCACGCGGGCGCCGAGGCGCTCCGCGACCGGGTCGACGATCGCGCGGACCTCCGCGTACGCATCCGGTTGTCCCCTGTCGGCGATGTCGCCCGTGAACACGATGGCCTCCGGCCTGCCGCCGGACGCTTCGAGGTCGGCCAGGAGGCTGCGGAGGTGGTGCGCGCTGTCGACGGAGCCGTAAAGCTTCTCACCTCCCGCCAGGAGGTGAGTGTCGCTGATGTGCACGAGGAAGTGGTCCGGCCGCGGGTATTCCGCGATTCGCGTCTTCACACGCCCATCCCACCACCGCAGTCTGAACGCTCCGTGAACGAACGCGGCGCGCCGCGACCCCCGCGCGACTTTCGCCCAGTGTGCGGCAAAAGTTGACGACCGCCGGGCGGAACTGGCTAGGCTGGACGCGTTCGCGCGCAACGAATACAGGCAGGGAGGCCTACTGCAATGCCCCAACCCCTCACCGTCGCCGCGATCGGCTTCTGGCATGTGCATGCCGGAGACTACGCGAAAGCCGCGCAACAGCATCCGGACACCAGACTCGTCGCCGTCTGGGACGACGACGAAGAACGCGGCCGCGCCGCAGCGGAAGCCTTCGGGGTGGAGTTCGTCCCCGACCTCGACGAGCTGCTCGCCCGCGACACTCTGGATGCGGTGACCATCACCACCTCCACCGACCAGCACCACGACGTGATCCTGCGATCCATCGCTGCGGGCAAGCACGTCTTCACCGAGAAGGTGCTCGCGCCCACCGCCGACGAGGCGGAAGACATCGTCGCCGCGGCGGCGTCCGCCGGTGTGGCGCTCGTCGTCTCGCTGCCCCGCCTCTACGACGGGTACACGCAGGCGTTCCGGCAGCTCATCGACTCCGGCGAGCTCGGCACGCTGACGTACTCGCGCGTGCGTCTCGCCCACGACGGCTGGGTGGCCGGCTGGCTGCCCGACCGGTTCGGCAACCCGGAGGAGGCGATCGGCGGCGCGCTGACCGACCTCGGCTGCCACCCCGCCTACCTGACGCGGCTGTTCCACCGGGCGGAACCGCTCGCGGTCAGCGCGGTCTACGGGTCGGTCACCGGGCATCCGGTGGAGGACAACGCGGTCGTGACGGCGGAGTTCCCCGGCGGAGCGCTCGGCGTTTTCGAGGCGAGCGTCGCCTCTGCACCCGGCCAGTTCACGATCGAACTGCGCGGCACGGAAGGCGTGGCCGTCTACGGCTTCGGCGGCCCGACGCTGCTGGTCGGCGGCGGCGAGCACGGCGACGAGTGGCGCGAGCTGCTGATCCCGGATGCGCTCGACGGCGCGTTCGCGGAATGGGTCGACCGCGTCCACTCCGGCACGACGGCCGACGCGAACCTGGACCACGCGCTGGCGCTCACCAGGATGGTCGTCGCGGCGAACGCGTCGGCGGCGAGCGGCGTTGCGGTGCCGGTCGCGGCTGCGCGCGCGGTCGTGTAGCCGGGCCTGTTCCTTCGTCGGCGCTTCGGGCGCTGGCGCGTCGCGCGCTCACGTTCCGGGCACTCACGCTTCGCGCATCCACTGGTCGCCGGGCAGTCCAGCGACCCCTTTCTCCTTCGCTTCACCCACCAGAAAGACACTCATGACTTCCAGCAACGCATCCACCGTCCGCATCGGCCTGATCGGGGCGGGCGGCATCGCCGGCGCCCACGTCGCCGGGTACGCCCTCAACCCGGACACGATCACGTTCGCCGCGGTCGCCGACCCCGTGCGCGCCTCCGCCGAGGCTCGCGCAGGCGACACCGGCGCCGTCATCTACGCCGACTACCGCGACATGCTCGCCGAGGCCGACATCGACGCCGTCGACATCTGCCTGCCGCACCATCTGCACAAGGACGCGATCGTCGCGGCCGCCCGCGCGGGCAAGCACATCCTGTGCGAGAAGCCGCTCTGCCTCACGCCGGAGGAGGCCCGCGAGGTCTCCGCGGCCGTCGACGAGGCGGGAGTGACGCTGATGTGCGCCCACAACCAGCTGTTCCTGCCCGCGGTGGCGGCGGCGAAGGAGCTGATCGAGTCCGGCAGGCTCGGCACCGTCTACGAGGTGCGCACGACCGACAGCTTCTACAACGACTTCGACCCGTCCACGATGGGCTGGCGTGCCAACGCGGCCACGAGCGGCGGCGGCGAACTGATCGACACCGGATACCACCCCAGCTACCTGCTGCTGCACCTCGCGGGCGGCTCCCCGGTGGAGGTGACGGCGATGCTCGCCACCCACCGCCTCACCTTCATGGAGGGCGAGGACTCGGCCACGGTGGTGGTGCGGTTCGACAACGGCGTGATCGGCACGGTCGTGACCAGCTGGGCGTATGACGCCGCCGACAGCACGGAGCGCTTCTCGGCGGTCGGCTCGCTCGGCAGCCTGACCAGCGACGGCACCACCCTCAGCTACCGCCTGCGCGGCAGCGAGCCGGTGGTCCTCGACCTGGAGCCCGTCGACCAGTTCGGCGAGGAGCTCGGGCACTTCGCGCGCAGCATCCTCGACGGCACCCGCCCCATCCACACGCAGAAGGAGGGCATCGAGGTGCTCGGCATCATCCTGGGCGCGTACGACTCCGCGCGCACCCGCACGGTCGCCGCCGTCCCCAGCCTCGCCGCGGTGTAGGGCCGGCGTCGCTGGCGAGATGCCAGTAACTGTGGCGCATCCCGGGCGTTTCGCGACAGTTACTGGCATCTCGGGGTGGAGTCAACCCGGTGGTGGGGATGGGCGGGGTGCGTACTGTGCTCGGAGGCGTCGTCCGAACGCCGCACTCCGCCGCCCCGTGGCTTTCAAACCCCCGCCGCTTTGGGCGGCGGAGCTGTGTCCGCCGGGCGCGCAGAGCGCTATCCGCCGCGTGCTCGGAGCGCTACCCTCGAAGGAACCGAGACCCGCCGCCACCGAGGAGGACCGTGGACCGCGAGACCGCCAGCGAGTTCTTCACGACAGCGCCGCAGTGGTTCGGGCGGCCGGAGCGGACGCTGTTCGCGTCGGTGGCCGAACGCATCCACGGGGGCGAGGAGCTGCTGTTCAAGGGCGGCCCGGCGCACGTCACGGCGAGCTGCGTCGTGTTCGATCCCGAGCGGACGCGGGTGCTGCTCGCGTTCCACCGCAAAGGGCGGTTCTGGGTGCAGTTCGGCGGGCACCTCGAACCGGGCGATGACGACATGGCCGCGGCGGCTGCGCGCGAGGTGACGGAGGAGAGCGGGCTCGAGTCGTTCCGGATGCTGTCCACCGACGCCATCGACCTGCAGGCGCAGCAGCTGGGCGAACGGTTCGGCGGCTGCGACATCCACCTCGACCTGCTGTTCGCGGCGGAGGCGCCACGGGATGCGGTCCCCAGCGCCAGCGACGAGAGCGACGCCGTCGAGTGGTTCGACCTCGACGCGCTGCCCACCGACGCCGTTCCCGGGCTGTCGAAACGGCTGCGCACCGCCAGGGAGCGGCTGGCCGCCTAGAGCGCACGCCCCTTGCCTCCCCGCGCTCAGCGAGTAGACAGGAAGCATGACGGTCACCGCTGTGCTCTTCGACGTCGACGGAACGCTCGTCGACTCCAACTTCCTGCACGTCGACGCCTGGCAGCGCGCGCTCGCCGAGCTGGGCTCCCCGACCGACGCGTGGCGCATCCACCGTGCGATCGGCCAGGACTCCGACCGGCTGCTGCGCGCGGTCGCCGGCGACCACGACGAGGAGTGGATGAGCAGAGCCTCCGACCTGCACTCCCGCTACTACCGCGAGCTCGCGCCGCGGCTGCGCGCCTTCGACCAGGTGCCCGAGCTGCTGCGCGCCATCGCGTCCCGCGGCATCGCCGTGGTGCTGGCCACCTCGGCGCCGGACGACGAGCTCGACCTGCTGCTCGACGCCATCGACGCTCCGGATGCGATCCACGCCACCACCTCCGCCGACGACGTCGAGACGGCCAAGCCGGACCCCGGCATCCTGAACGTGGCGCTCGAACGGGCGGGCGCGACCTCGTCCGACGCGATCATGGTCGGCGACTCCGTCTGGGATCTGAAGGCGGCGGCGCGGGCGCACCTGCGCTCGGTCGGGGTGCTGAGCGGCGGTGTCGGCGAGCGCGAGCTGACCGACGCCGGGGCGTTCGCGGTGTTCGAGGATCCGGCGCAGCTGCTGAAGAACCTGGACGCCATAGTCTGAGGTCATGCCTCTCACCATCGTCACAGGTGCAGGCCGCGGCATCGGGGCGGCGATCAGCCGCCGTCTCGCCGCGGACGGTCACGACATCGTCGTCTGCTATCGCTCAGACGTGGAATCCGCGGAAGCGGTAGCCGCCGATGTGCGCGCAGCGGGCAGGCGCGCGATCATCTGCGCCGTCGACACCACCGACGAAGCCCAGGTCGAGGCTGTGTTCGCGGCGGCGTCCGAACTGGGCACGGTGACGGGACTGGTCAACAACGCGGGGTCGGCCAGCGCGTTCGGGCCGCTCGCCGACGCGGACATCGCGGCCGTGCGCCGCGACATCGATGTCGACCTGGTGGGCGTACTGATCTGCGCGAAGCACGCTGTGCGCGCGATGAGCGCTCCCGGCGCGAGCGGCGGCGCCATCGTCAACATCTCCTCTGCGTCCGCCTACCTCGGCAGCCCCGGCCGCTACGTGCACTACGCGGCGGCGAAGGCGGCAGTGGATGCGGTCACCGTCGGCCTCTCGAAGGAGGTCGCCGCGCTCGGCATCCGCGTCAACGGCGTCGCCCCCGGCACGATCTGGACCGACTTCCATCCCGAGCCCGACCGTCCGGACATCGTGGCGCCGACGGTCCCGCTCGGTCGCGGCGGGCAGCCGGAAGAGATCGCAGGCGCCGTGGCCTGGCTGCTGTCGCCGGATGCGTCCTACGCGACCGGCACGACCATCCGGGTGACCGGCGGCCTCTAGCCGCGGCGCGGCCCGGGCTGCGCATCCGGCGTCTGCGCGTCCGGCAGTTCGCGCATCCGGCGTCTACGCGTCCGACAGTTCGCGCAGCTGGCTCGTCCGCTCGCCGCCCACATCCCCGGTGTTGACCGTGCCCTTCGGCTCGAACAGCACGGCCCGCACCTCCTCCTCGGCGAGCGGGCAGTGCTCGACCCCGCGCGGCACAACGAACACGTCGTTCGGGCCGAGGTGCACATCCCCGTCGCGCAGCTGGATGGTGAGCCGCCCGGACAGCACCAGGAACAGCTCGTCGGTCTCCGGATGCGTGTGCCAGACGAACTCGCCGAGCAGCTTCACGACCTTCACGTCGTAGTCGTTGACGCTCGTCAGGCGGTGCGGTTGCCAGTGCTCGGCGATGGAGGCGATGGCGTCGTCGAGGTTGTGCACGGAGTCGCTCATGGGTCCAACCTAGGTCCACGGCAGGAAAATGGTTGCGCAGAGGGCCGAGCGGGCGTTGGATGCTGCCTAACGAGCATCCGACGAGAGGGGCACGCTATGTCCGCCAGCGAACTCGAAATGTCCAGTGTGCGATTCCCGTATCGCAGCCGCATCTTCCACGTCGAGAAGCAGGCCCCCGGCCGCTGGGTGGTGCTGGACGAGTCCCACGCCGAGCTGGGCGTGCTGGTGCGGGTCGCCAGGGAGGGCGAGGAGCACGAGCCGGTGTTCGGCGCCATTCCGCCCGGGCACGTCGAGACGCTGCACGAGGGGTCCGACTGGAAGATGCTGGTCGCGTCGCTCATCAACGAGGCGCTGGAGCCGGCGCCGGGCGCCACCGGCAACCAGGGCGAGGCCTGATCCGCCGCTCCTCCCGCTCATCCCCAGCGACCGGATGCGCGCGCCCCGGCCCTGCGGAGCAGTCCTGGCTTACGATACGAGCGTGAAGGCGACGTTGCGCACGACCCTCGGCTGGCTCGCCGCGGTGCTCATCAACGTCGGCGTCGTCGCGTTCGCCCTCGGCCTGCTGCTTCCGCGCGTCGGCGGCACAGCGCCCGTGCTGGTCACCGGGATCGCCCTCCTCATCGTCGGCGTGGCCGTCGGCGCCGCGTGGATGTTCGTGTCCCGCCAGCCCCCTCGCTGAGTTTTTCGCACGTCTCGCGTCAGGATTCCGGCAGTTCGCCGTCTCCTCTCGTGAGAGACATCCCATCGCGCGAGGTGCTCGCCTCTGCGGTCTCTCGGACGCCCGAACCGGGTGACGGCGTCCCCCGTGGGTGGGGCCGGTCGGGCCCCACCCACGACTGCGACCACTGAGGGAGGCCGACCGTGACCGACCGCGGAATGCGTTTCCGCGCACGAAGCGATGCGCTGACGGGCTATCTCGCCAGCTTCCTGCTCGTGCTGTTCTCCGCTGCGTTCGTCGTCGCGGCCTCACGCGGCACTTTCGCCGCCGACACCGGGCTGAGCCGGACGGCGGTGGGGCTGCTCGTCGCCGGTGCCGTCTGCGCCGCTGCGCTCGGTGTCGCCGGTGCGGTGTGCATCCACCGCTGGACACGACTGCCCCGCTGACCCTGTCGGGGGCCAGCGGGGCTTCCACGTCGATCGGGACGGCTAGTCAGGAGCCTCCGTGGTGTCGACGAGGTCGGGGTTGGACGGGTTCTGCGCCGGGTCGAGCTCGGCGGGCGGCGGCTCCGCGCCCTCCATGCCGGTGGAGGCGGCGTCGCCCGTGGTCAGGTCCGGCTCGGCCTGAGCGCCGGTGTCCGCATCCGGTGCGTCGGCGCCCTGCGCGTCTGCAACCTGCGCGGCCGTATCCGGTGCGTCGGCGGTCTCCGCAGGCTCGGCCGACTGCGCGTCGCGATCTGCACCGTCACCGCCCTCGAAACGCGTCGGGTCATCCTCCGCAGGCACGCCCTCGCTCGTGGTGTTCGGCAGTCCGCTGGTGTCGCTCATCCGATGCTCCTCTCGCTCCGGTTCAGCCCCAGCAAACGCCGAACCCCCTCGCTCTCGCAAGGGGGTTCAGGCCGGTCCGGCAGCGGTGTACGTTACGCGGGCACGCTCGCCGACGATGCAGCGAGCACGCGAGCCCTTCGCGCCGCGCGACGTGCGTAGATGTTATTGAGGACGAGGCCGAGCACCACGAGAACCACTCCCCACGTCGCCGCCACAGTCGGAAGCGTCTGGGTGGTCACGCTGACGATGGTGAAGGTGGTTATCGGCACCAGGTTCATGAACAGCGTGCCATTGATCGGGCCGAGCAGCCTGTTGCCGTTGTTCCAGAAGAGCACCGCGACCACCCCGGCGAGGATGATGAGGTACGCGAATGCCGGCCAACCAGCGATGATCGCTTCGAAGGTCGGCATTGTCACGAAACCTGTTGCTGCTGCCACGATGGTTGCGGCCGCGATCGTCGGGCATCCGAGGAGCGTCGTCAGGGTCGTGTAGCGCAAGATCGACCACTGTGGGAATCGGGCAGCTCCCCTGGTGTACACCACCCAGCAAATCGCTCCGAGAAGCGCCAGGACCAGCCCGAGTGCGTCGTCCGCGGAGACGAGTTCCCGGTAGTTGCCTTCCGTGAGCACCAGGGACACTCCGACGAACGCAATGACCACGGCCGCGAGCGTGTAGGCCGGAGGCAGCTTCCTGGTCGCTGCCGCGGCTATCACTGCACCGATTGCGGGCATCATGGCCATGATGAGGCTGACGTTTGCCGCCGATGTGTAGCTCAGGGCGGTGAACGCCAGTAGCCCGAATCCAGCAAACCCGGCACTTCCGAGAAGAAAGAGGTGCCAGCCGCTGGCTCCCAGGCGGAAGGCGGCGCGCCCCTCGGCTCTGCCGAGCATTATCGCAAGGACGATCGCGACCGCAACGTATCGGATCAGCGTCATGACGAACATGTTCACGGTCGGCTCGAGACTCGCGGCCACAGGGAACATACCGCCCCAGATCAGGGGAGGGATGAGACAGAGAAGGACAGCGCGGAATGAGGTGCTCATGGTTGTCTACTTTCGTCAGCTTCGAACGAGGCTCTTGGTGAGGTCGAACTTGCCTGTCCGGTTGAATTGGAGAGTTGGCACTATCCGCGCCTTGATCGGCAACTGCACGCCACGCTGCTTGCCGAGGCGAATCGCCAGATACTCCATCAATGGTTCATCGATGGTCGCCTCGGCCATTTCGATCGCGGCGACCGCAAATCGCTTCGAATCGACGGCGACCGCGGCATCGGTGACACCGGCAAGCAGCCTGAGGTCATTCTCAAAGCCGATGAGGTCACCGCATTCGGAGGCGCTGACCTCCTCGCTGGCTCTGCCGAGAATCGTGAGGACCCCGTCCCCCGACATCACGCCTAGATCGGCAGTGAGCGTGTAGCGAATGCCTCCGAGTTCGACCGAAGGAATATCTCCGTCGTCGTAGGAGTCAGCATTCATGTAGCTGGCGATCGCAACCCTGCCTGGTGTCTCGGAGGACACTTCGTTGCCTTCGGCGTCGACGATCGCTATGGCCGAACCGTCCACGACCGTGCCGGAACACCGCGGGTCGATGAGCAGGTCGATGGGTTCAGCGAAGGCGTTGACCCCTGTTTCAGTCGTCCCGTAGTACGCGTGCAAGACGGGACCGATCGTCCTGGTCACCCTCCCCACAAGCCCGGGCGAGAGATGCCTACCACCGGTGAGGAGGAAACGGACCTGGCCGCATACACGCTCGTTGGGGAACCTGTCTCGAAGTACGTTGACGACCGCATCGAGCACGGGAGGGACAATCAGACTCGCCGTGATCGCGCTTCCTGCCAGGTTCGCTGCGATCTCCTTCGGCTCGGAACTCCCGATCACCACGGTTCCACCGCAGGTCAGGAACGTACGGGCCCAGCCGTGCCCCGATGCGTGAGAGAGGGGAAGACAGAGCAGAAACCTGTCACGCGTGCCGAAGCCGAAGCGCTTGATGAACAGTGCGTTTCGAGGGCCTTCGCTCGATCGGCTTCTGACGACGCATTTGGGAAGTCCGGTCGTCCCCGACGTGAAGCCGAGAGCTCGGAACCTTCGCTCGGGCATGAGCGGTCTGCGGCCAGGACGATCCTCCGAAATGGCGTCGGCAAGCATGGTGTCCTCCCCACTCGATGCCGTCCGAAGCACCACGCGACCCTCGGCGTCCTCCGCGACGACCAGAGCGGGGGACAGCAACGAACGCTGATGATCCCGCACGGTCCTGTCTCCCTGCGGATCCAGTGCGACCCATGGGATTCTGGCAGTGGCGAGGGCACTGATGACGACGAACGCTTCTGAGCTAGCCGGCGCCTCAACGACGGCCGTTGCATCGACAGCGGTGACATGCTCCGCCAGCCAGGCGGAGACGCGCGCCACCTGGTCGTAATAGCGAGACCACGTCACCTTCTCCGCACCGTGTTCGAGGGCAATCGCATCTGGTTGCGCCTCAGCGTGTTCGGCGATGGCATCGAGTGGGATCATCGTGAAGTCCTTTCCAGTTCAGGTGAGGGAAGCCGGAAGATCTCGGCCCCGGCTCGTATCTCGCGAGCGAGAGTTGCTTGATGGTCTGCGGTCCACACGTCACCGGGTCGTGCGATGGGGACTCCCGGCGGATATGGAACGACGAAGTGCTCGACAACGCTTCCGATCGAATACGGCTCGCGGCTCGACGGGGCAGCGCGGCCTTTCGTACGCATCAACGCACGCAGACCGCGAAGGAGCGCATCAACCGCTCGTGGCTGGGTACCGATGGTGAAATTGAGCAGCAGACCGGAATCGTTGCAACGCGAGACGTATACGCCATACTGCGCGAAGAGGAACAGCCTCACATCCTCGGCCGACCCCATCGGCTCTGCTTTGACGGAAAGCTTGAGGGGATCCTGGGCCAGGCCCGGCATCCCGCAGAAGTCGCCGCCGGTCTCCTGTGTGAGAGAGGCCAGCAGCGGGTCGCCGCGGAGCGTTGCCAAGAACTCATCCCGCATCGATGCCGCTCTCCCGAATGCGTCGTCTCCAAGGTGTTCGGCATGTTCCCTCGCGAGGTCGAGGGACGCGAGAATCGGCCAGGAAGGCGACGTCGTATGGTGGAGGAAGTTCGCTGCTTTGACTCTCTCGACGACGGCGTCACCTCCCATCACCAAAAGGTACGAGCCCTGCCTCAGCGCGCAGAGGGACTTGTGCCCCGATGTCGTGATCACGATCGGGGGCAGTTCCATGCGGGCCCGGAGGTGAGCCGCTGCGCGGCTCGGCCACATGTGCCTCATCGTCTGCGAGAACGCGTGGATTGCGGTCCAAGCCGCGTCGAGCAGTATGGACGTCGTGGGCGACGCCTGCACGAGTCGAGGGAGCAACTCATCCATGCGGACGACGTAGCCGTCGTACGAACTGGCCGTAACCGCAACCGCATCGAACGGACGTCCTGCGAGCGCGGCATCAGCCAGCAGGCGCACTAAGGTATCGAGGTCAGGCACTAACCGTCCGCCGGCGCTGATCGGCTCGATCAACGTCACGTCCAGTCCGGCAGCCCGCGCGCCGAAGACAAGCGACTGGTGGGACGCCCCGTCGAGGAGAAGGCTGCCGCCGGACGTCGTCAAGCTCTCGAGGGCGACGCGATTCGACAGAGTCGTCCCGCATGTGCCGAAGAAGACAGCGTCGACGCCGAATGCTCGCGCAGCCAGCGCTTGTGCTGCGTCAAGCGGACCGCGGGGCGCGAAGAACGAGTCGAGGGCGTGGCCGGACAGACTGACGTCTGCATGCGACGAGACGTCGTGGAGTGCTGCGAATCGGTCGGCCCACTCAGGCGGCATCGACAGGCGTGCGCTGGCAAGAGGCAGCGCGTGAAAGCTCAATGTCGGACCCGTGCGCGCCTGATCCGCAAGCGCTGATGCCAATGGGGCGTCTAGAGCGATAGTCATCGGCTACCCCTTTCAATATCTCAATATCGATGGTGATATTTCATACATATGGTGTATACCCTACTGTCTGCCCTGTTGCACGCGCAACCTGGCGTGGGTCGTCGGCATCGGTGCAGTTCTCGCCTCGCGCCGCCCCCAAACGCCGAACCCCCTCGCTCTCGCAAGGGGGTTCAGGCCGGTCCGGCAGCGGTGTACGTTACGCGGACACGCTCGCCGGGGCGTTCGCTGCGGCCGCCGTCGCCGCGTTCGCGGCCGCCACCAGCTGGTGGATCTGCTCGGCCGTGACCGGGCTGCCGGGGAACGCGGCCACCCGGTTGAGCGGCATCGACTCCGCCATGCGGCGCAGGCCAGGATCGTCGAGCATCCCCGCGACGGCTCCGCCCCCGGACTGCGCGAGCGCGCCCATCAGGATCTGCCCGCCGACCGGATGCGCCAGCCACTCGCCCAGCGTCGAGTCGAAGGCCAGCAGCGGCAGCCCGGCGTCGCCCGCCAGTGCCACCGTCGCGCTGCCGCGCAGGTCGCGCGACGACGCACCGACCGTCACCTCGTACTCGCCGCCCTCGACCACCCAGCGCTCCTGCGCCGTGTCGTAGACGGCCAGATCCTCGCTCGGGATGCGCACGGTCACGCGCTCGGACGCGCCCGCCGCCACCGCCACGTTCGCGAAGCCCTTGAGCTCGCGCACCGGGCGCTGCACCGACGAGCCGGGCACGGACACGTAGACCTGCACGACCTCGCGGCCGTCCCGCTCCCCCGTGTTCGCGACGTCCAGCGATACCTCGATGCCGTCGGCGTCGCCGGAGACGGCGAGACCCGAGAACGCGAACTCCGTGTACGAGAGGCCGTGGCCGAACGGGAAGCTGACCTCCGCATCCCGCGCGTCGAAGTCGCGGTAGCCGACGAACAGGCCCTCGCCGTACCGGACGTGCCCCTTCTCGCCGGGGAAGTTGAGGTACGAGGCCGTGTCCTCCAGCCGCAGCGGGATGCTCTCCGCCAGACGCCCGGACGGGTTGACCACGCCGAACAGCACGTCGGCGATGGCACCGCCGCCCGCCTGGCCGAGCAGCCAGCCCTCGACGATCGCCGCCGCCCTGTGCGCCCATCCGGAGACGCGGACGACGCCACCGTTGGAGAGGACCACCGTGACGCGCGCGCCGGTCGCGATGACCGCATCCAGGAGGGCGGTCTGCGCTGCCGGAAGTTCGAGGTGCTCGCGGTCGAAGCCTTCCGACTCGTCCTCGCCGGGCAGACCGAGGAAGACGAGCACGTCGTCTGCCGCCTGCGCGGCGGCGACGGCCTCGGCGGTGAGAGCGTCGGCAGCGGCGCCGGAGTCGGCGTCGGAGTCGGCGTCGCCGAGCGCGTAACCGGCTGAGAAGGTCACGGCGCTCTCGCCCGCCAGCGCGCGGATCTCGTCGAGTGCGTTGTCGAGCCTGGTGGGCACGATCTGCGACGAACCGGCGCCCTGGTAGCGCGGGGTGCGCGCGAACTCGCCGATCACGGCGATGCTGCGGCCGGATGCGGATGCGAGCGGGAGCACCCCGTCGTTCTTCAGGAGCACCACGCTGCGGGCGGCCACCTCGCGGGCGAGCGCGTGGTGCGTATCCCGGTCGTACGTCGCGGACGCGTCGGCGTTGTCGACCGCCTTCTGCACGAGGTCGATCACGCGCTCGGCGGCGGTGTCGAGCACCGACTCCTCCAGGGAGCCGTCGCGCACGGCGGCGACGAGCTGCGCGTCTGTGACGCCGTCGCTCGACGGCATCTCCAGGTCGAGGCCTGCGACCAGCGCATCCACCCGGTTGTTGACGGCGCCCCAGTCGGAGACGACGACGCCGTCGAAGCCCCACTCGTCGCGGAGCACGCGCGTGAGCAGCCACGGGTCCTCGCTGGCGTAGACGCCGTTGATGCGGTTGTAGGAGCACATCACGGTCCACGGGGCCGCGTGCTGCACGACATGCTGGAAGCCGCGGAGGTAGATCTCGCGCAGCGGGCGCTCGTCCACGTCGGCGCTCACGCGCAGCCGGTCGGTCTCCTGGTTGTTGGCGGCGAAGTGCTTGAGCGAGGCGCCGACGCCCTGCGACTGCAGGCCCCGGACCAGGGATGCGCCGAGCCGCCCGCTCAGGATGGGGTCTTCCGACAGGTACTCGAAGTTGCGGCCGCAGAGCGGAGACCGCTTGATGTTGATGCCGGGTCCGAGCAGCACGCCGACACCTTCCGCCTTCGCTTCTTCGCCCAGGGCGGCGCCGACGCGTTCGAGCAGCTCGGCGTCCCACGACGAGCCGAGGGCGACGGCGGGCGGGAAGCAGGTGGCCGGGACACTGTCGCCGATGCCGAGGTGGTCCCCGCCCTGGGCCTGCTTGCGCACACCGTGCGGACCGTCGGTGAGGTAGATCGACGGGATGCCCACCCGGTCGATGCCCTCGGTCTCCCAGAAACTCGCGCCGCTCGTCACCGCAGCCTTCTCTTCGGTGTTCAACGCGGACGCGCGTGCCAGCCGACCCATGATTCTCCTTCGAAGTGATCTGCCTGTGTGCGAATACCATACACCGCTCGGTTTCCTGAAAATCGAGTCCGACGTTGTTCACGGGCGGATGCGGCGTGTCGCGTGAATAGCTTCGGACTCGATTATTTGCGGGGGTGGGAGAGGAGGGTGATCATGCGGGTGAGGTTGGCGGTGTACTGGGGGGTGGACTGGTAGTCGGGGTGGGTGGCGACCTTGACGAGGTAGCGCGGGGGACCGAACTCGTCCGCACCGCCGTCGACCGGGTTGGCGCGGTGGCTGAAGACCGGGAAGCCGAGGTAGTCGGTGCGCCGCCAGAGGTTGAACCAGGCGATCTCGCCGTTCGGCTGGGTGAGCAGGCCGACGAGGGTCGGGTCGGCGGTGTCGGCCGGCGGAGGCGGGACATCGGTGCCGCCGTGGTCGGCCTGCACCTGCGTGAACCAGGGGTCCGCGCGGCGCAAGGACGGCGTGAGCTGGGTCGGCGTCCCGAGCGGTCCCGGTCCGAACAGTTCGGGGAAGAAGCGGCCGAAGTACGTGCGGAGCTGCGTGCCGTATGTGAGCAGGCCGACGTTGCGGAGCTGATCCTGCTGGGAGGGCCGCAAGGTGAACAGGCAGGAGACCGCGAGCACGGCGCCGAGACTGTGCGCGCTCAGGATCACGCTGAACGGCCGCTCATGGCTGAGCGCATCCTCCTCCTGCTGCTCCTTCCACGCCAGCTGCTCCGCGATGCTCAGACCGGGCGGCGGCTTCAGGTCGTGGGTGAGCCAGTCGACGACGCGGTCGCGCAGCTCCGGCACGACCCGCTCGGCGTAGCAGGGCGGCCCGAACGGATGCCCTGCGCGCGGGAGGAAGCACATCAGATCCCACATCACCCCGATGGGGCGCTCCTTGGTGGTGATCGCGTTCTCGGCGATGAGCACGACAGCGCTCACCGCGATCAGCCCGAGCGCCGGGGCGACGAAGCCGTCGATCCAGGCGAAGAACTGGGTCTTCGACACGGCGAGCGCCGCCACGAACCCCACAGCGAACAGCCCGGCGAGCACGCCGAGGATCGGCTCTCCGCGGTGGAAGAGGGCGGCGAACCGTCGGGCGCGCAACATCCGCATGGCGAGCCGGTCCGTCGTCCGTCCGCGCTCGATGACGCCGTCCTTGTACTCCTCCACCGGCTCGAGCAGAGGGCGGGAGCCTCCCGGGGTCGGCGGGGTGGTCAGCTTGGGCACCCACAGCATCCTGAGCACGACGATGCCGGCGACGAAGAGCAGCAGCAGCACCGCGATCAGCGGCACGACGTCGCCGAAGTTGCTGAACGCGATCGGGGCGTCGAGCGCGCGGCCGACCGGGGCGACGCAGCCGCAAGCCGGCGTGCCACTGCCGAGCCAGCTCTGCACGCCGAGGACGAGCAGCGTGGACAGCAGCATCGCCGCCCCGAGCGACAGCAGCATCCACACCCCTGGTCCCATCCCGGCCCAGCCTTCCGTGCGGTACCGCTCTCTGGTGCCGTGGATGCGCGGCCACACCCCCACGAGCACGAGCTGCGCCGCCAGGAACAGCGCGGCCACGAGGTAGTACACCCACTGGAGCGCGCCGGGCTGGCCGCCGAGCCGCGCCGGGTTCATCGACACTCCGATGAGGAAGGTGAGCCCGGAGACCGTCATCAGCGCGATGGAGAGCACGTGCGGAACGCCGCGGCGCCAGCCGAGCGCCGAGATGCAGATGGCGACCAGCGCGCCCAGGATGATCGACGGCGCGGAGACCAGGCCGAGGAACGCGAACGACGGCGACCGGTGGTACGCGCCGTTGACGAACAGCGCCACCAGGACGAGCACGTAGAGGACCACCGAGGCGGCGAGGGTGATCGCGGCCACGGTCTCGCGGCGGCGCTGCTCGTCGCGGAGGAACGCGGCGAGCCGTTCCCCGGAATGGTTGACCGTGTCGGACGAGCGGACGATGCGGACCACGATCCAGACGATGCCCGCCGCGGCGACGACGCCCGCCGCCGTGAAGTACCAGAGGTCTCCGCCCGGGCCGAGGAGGCGGGCGACGCATCCACTCGGCCCGAACGACTGCAGCTCGCCGCAGCCGGGCGCACCGGCGAAGACGCGGTCCCAGACCAGCAGCAGCGCGATCAGGCAGAACGCGCCGGACAGGTGCAGCCATTCCGTCGGCGATCCGACGCGGGACTGCTGCCAGAAGCCCTCGACGCTGAGCGGGCGCCGCTCGGTGGCGCGCTTCGGGGTGTCGGCGTTCCGCATCCGGCGCACGGTGTTGAAGATGCCGGCCTCGTAGCGGGTGCGCGCGCTGTGCGAGACGAGGTAGAGCACGATCACCCCGCCGATCGGCACCAGCGACAGCACCGCCAGCTGACGACCGCGCTCGGCCAGGAAACCGGACGTGAGGAAGTCGAGCACGCCGGAGGGCAGGGCTGGGCAGGCGGCTCCGCCGAGACACTGGGTGCCGATCAGGTCGAGACTCACCGAGCCGAGAGCGCAGACATAGAGCAGGGTCAGCCCGAGCGCGAACACCCGCAGCGAGGTCACCCCCACGCCGCCCCGCCATTCGCCGCCCGCGTTCTGATTCGGGATGCGCCTGGTCCAGTACGCGCTGTTCGTCAGGCCGAACGGCAGCAGCAGAAGCCACGCGATCTGCACGAAGAACTGCCCGATGATGACGAGGGCGCCGCCGCCGTAGCGCGCCATCGCGCCCCACGAGTACGCCTCGCGGCGCACATCCGGCGGAGGCACGGCCGGGTTCGGGGTGTCGTCGTCAGGGTCGGGCTCCGGCAGGCGCGTCGCCAGCCAGAAGCCGCCGTTCTCGTCGCCCTGGTACTGCCGCAGATCGGACTTGTCGACGCCCAGCATCTCCGCCGGCGGCGTGTTCTTGATCCCGTGGATGCGCAGCTCCAGGATGTGGTTCGGCTTCGGCTTCTCGTCGGCGCCGCCGGCCGTCGCGCTGTCCGTCATGGTGCCCACCCCATCGTTGGTGACGGGCGAACACTACTCCGGGTGAGGTTTTGTCGTCTATAGCGGCGTCATTTCGCGGAGATGCCGCCGAGCATCCCGGAGATGAAGCGCTTCTGGAGGAAGAAGTACAGGACGACGATGGGGATGGCGACGATGATGCCCGCCGCGCTCAGGAGCGAGTAGTCGGTGAGGTGCTCGCCCTTGAAGAACGCGAGGCCGAGCGGCGCCGTCCTGCGGTCCTCGCTGGTGATGAGGACGAGGGGCATCAGGAACTCGTTCCAGGTCCACATGGCGACCAGAACGCACATCGTCATGATGGGGGCGAGCGACGGCGGCACGATCACCTGCCAGAGCACGCGCAGGTCGCGGGCGCCGTCGATGCGGGCCGCCTCGATGATCTCGCCGGGGAAGGCGCGGAACTGGTTGCGCATCCAGAAGATGCCGAACGCGAGCGACTGCGCGGTCTGCGGCAGGATGAGGCTCTGGTACGAGTCGGTGAGGCCGACGCTGCGCAGGTTGAAGTACAGCGGGATGATGAACGCCTCCGCGGGCAGCATGAGCCCGGCGAGCATCACGAAGAAGATGATGCCGGAACCGGCGAAGTCGAGGCGGGCGAAGGCGAAACCGGCGAGCACGGACAGCACGGTGGTGAGGACGATCACCCCGAGCGTGACCACGATGCTCGAGAACATGTACGTGGCGAAGTGCCCTTCGGTCCATGCCGTGGCGAAGTTGCCGAGGTCGATCTTCGTCGGAAGGGCGAACCCGCCCTGGTTGTCCGCCGACGGCGTGACCGCGGAGAACAGCACCCCGACCAGCGGGATGACGGCGAACAGGGCGAAGAGGGAGAGGACGATGTAGTCGACGATCTTCTCGCGGCGAGTGAGCCTCATTGCACGTCCTTCGGCTGGATCCGGCTGATCAGGGCGGTGACGACCATGATCACGAGGGTCAGGGCGATGGCCACGGCGGCGGCCGAGCCGACCTGGCCCGTGTTGAACGCCCGGTTGTACGCCTCGTACGCCGGCACGGTGGTCGAGGTGCCAGGACCGCCTCCCGTCGTCACGTAGACGAGGTCGAAGGTCTTCAGCGCCGAGACGATGGTGAGCGTGAGCGCCACGGCGATCTGGCCGCGCAGCGAGGGGAGCGTGATGGAGAAGAACTCGCGCGCCGCCCCCGCCCCGTCGAGCCGCGCCGCCTCGAACAGCTCCGGCTGGATGTTGCCGACGCCGGAGAGGAACAGCACGAGGCACAGGCCGATGTTGAGCCAGGTGCCGACGAACCCGATCGCGGGGAGCGCGAACGCGTAGTCGCCGAGCCAGACCCTGGCGAGCCCGTCGAGGCCGAGGAACCGCAGGGTCTCGTTGACCAGGCCGTCCTGCGAGTAGATCGAAACCCAGATCGTCGCGACGACGACCGAGGCGATCACCTGCGGGAGGAACAGGACGGTGCGGAAGGCGCTCATCCCGCGCAGGGCGTTGGCGCGGGAGATGAGGGCGGTGAGGAACAGCGCCAGCACCACGGGGATCACGGCGTAGAACACCATCAGGATGAGCGCGTGCCCGAACGCGCCGCGCAGCGCCGTGTCGGTGAACACCGAGACGTAGTTCGCGAACCCGGCCCAGGTGGCGGGCGACAGGCCGTCCCAGTCGTAGAACGAGTACTGGACGGTCTGGATGAACGGCCAGCCGAGGAAGACCGCGAACACGAGGAACGCGGGCAGCACATAGAGGTAGGCGACCAGGCTGCGCTTCCTGCGTCGCCCCGCCCGGCCGGAGCGCGCTGCTCCGGCCGGGCGGACAGCCGGTCGGACGGCGGGGGCGACCGCCTGTCCGTCCTTGTGTGCGGTCACGGTCATCCGTTCTTCTTCGTGAAGGCGGCATAGTCGTCCTGCAGCGTCTGCGTGAACTGCTCGGGCGTCGCCTTCTCGGCGATCAGATCCTGAGCGGCCGCGGTGATGGTGTCGTAGAACGTCGGCGTCGCGTAGTCGAGGTACGGGGTGATGCCGTTCGACTTGGAGATGGTGATGTAGTTCGCGGTGACGTCGCCGGTGACCGTGCCGGTGGCCTGCTCAGACCCGCTCGGCACGACCGTCGGCAGGTTGCCCGTCTTCACGAGCACCTCGGACGCGTTCTTGTCCGTGACGAAGTCGATGTACGCGGCCGCCGCGTTCGCGTTCTTCGACTTGGACGTGATCGCCCAGGCCAGGCCCTCTCCGCCCATCGTGACGGGCGTGTCCGATCCGGCGGGCTTCAGGGCGGTGAAGCCGATGTCCTTAGATGCGGTTGCCTCGGCGAGCGTCGCCAGGTACCAGGTGCCGGTGATGAGGAACGCCGCGTCGCCGTTGCCGAACGAGGCGACCGCCGCATCCCGGGAGACGCCGTTGGCGCCGGGGGTGATGTACCCGGACTTCTGCCAGCCCTGCACGACATCGGCCGCCTTCACCTCGTCGGCGCCCGTCCACGATCCGCTGGAGCCGTTGACGAGGTCGTTGACCTTCTGCGATCCGGCCAGCGCCGACAGCGCGAACCCGTACAGGTGGATGCCGGGGCTCTTCTCCACGTCGCCGTACGCCAGCGGCAGCGAACCGGCGGCCTTCACCTTGGCCATGTCCGCGGTGAGCTCGTCGAGCGAGGTCGGAGCCTCGCTGATGCCCGCCTTCTGCAGCACGGCCTTGTTGTAGTACAGGCCGACGAGCTCGCCGGTCTGGGAGACGCCGTAGAGGTCGTCGCCCTGCCACTTCTTGCCGTCGGACGAGAACGAGTTGAGCTTGAGCAGGCTCGACGGGTAGTAGTCGTTCCACTTGTAGAGGTCGGCGTAGTCGTCGACGGGCCGGAGCAGCCCGGCCTTCACGAACGCGCCCATGTCCGGGTAGCCCTGGTTGGCCTGGACCACGTCCGGCGGGTTGTCGCCGGAGAGCGCGAGCTTGAGCGTGGTCTTCAGGTCGGAGAACGACCGGGAGACCCGCTTGATGGTGACGTTGGGGTACTTCTTGGTGAAGGCGGCGTTCAGCTGCTTCTGCGCGTCGTCGATGCCGCCGTCGGTGTTCTGATCCCACACGGTCAGCGTGACCTTGCTGCTGCCGAAGTCTTTGGAGACCGGTCCGAGGCTCTGCGTTCCGGATGGCGCCGAGCCGCCCGGCGCGCACGCGGTGAGTCCGAGAGCGATCGCGGTGAGGGCGCCGGCGAGCAGCGCCACCTTGCTGGTGTGTCTCTTCATTGCAGTGTCCGTTCGGTTGGGGTGCGAGGGATCGAGGGTCAGTGCGAGCCGGTGGGCACGCGCATGCGGTCGAGGAACGACCAATCGCCCGCCGGGTTGCGACGGTCGACGAAGTCGATGAGGTCCTGCGGTCGCGGCGCGCTGGCCGCGCCGCCGAGACCGGTGACGGAGATGGTCGCGCTGAGCGACGCGAAGCGGAGGCGGGTGCGTAGGTCCCAGTCGTGGCCGAGTGCTGCCATGAACGTGGCGACGAAGACGTCGCCCGCTCCCGTCGGGTCGACGGCCGCGACCGGCACGGCCTCCACCTCGACGATCTCCCCCGCCGCGGAATCGATGGCGACGACGCCGCGCGGCCCCCTGGTGACGACGGCGAGCGGCACGTGCCTCGCCAGTGCTTTGGCCGCCGCCACCGCGTCGTCGGTGCGCGTGTACTGCATCGCCTCCGCGTCGTTGGGCACGAACACGTCCACCTCGGAGAGGCGGCGAAGCACATCGCCCGACCAGTCCCCCGAGGCATCCCAGCCGACGCCGCCGACCACCGTGGTGCCCGCTGCGCGCATCCTGCCGACCCAGGCCGGCAGTTCGTGGGCGACGCCGACGTGGGTCGCCCCGATGGGGCCGAGGTCGTCGGGGACATCCTGGTGCCCGAGCTCCACCTGGTAGGTGATGAAGGAGCGATCCTCCGGGGTGGTGAGCGACACGGTGACAGGGCTCTGGTGTCCGGCGATGCGTTCGAGCAGGCGGGTGTCGAGGCCGGGCTCGTCGTCGAGCATCCCGTGGATGTGCTCGCCGAGCGGGTCGTCGCCGAGGCGCGACAGCAGCAGAGTGGATGCGCCGGCCCGCGCAGCAGCGACCGCCCGGTTCGCAACGCCTCCCGCCGTGATGGTGAAGGCGTCCGCGTAGACCTCTGCTCCCACGGCGGGGACGTCCACGCCGGAGAAGACGACGTCGCAGAAGATCTCGCCGGCGAACAGGAGCTCGGCTCCCTGGTGCAGCGGTCGTTCGATCACGGGCTCTCCTCTTCGTTGCGGATCCGCGGGGTTCGACACTCGATGCTCGACTTTGCGTGACTATGCGACGGAACCGCTGATATTCAGCAAGCTTGAGCAGCGAGTGTTTCGATTACATTACCTGCGTGACGCACTTTTGTTAAGTTTGCGTATCTGAGTATTTTCTCTGCTCGTGTTTGCGCGACTCTGCTCATCTGTGAGTAGAGTGTCACCATGATTCTTCGCGAACGGCAGAACCGCATCCTGTCTGCGCTGCGGACGGACGGCTCCGCCTCCGTGCGCGAGCTGGCCGAAGCACTGGCCGTCAGCGAGTCGACCATCCGCAGAGACCTGGAGCTGCTCGACCGCAACGGCGAGCTGACCCGCACCTACGGCGGGGCGGTCCTCACGCCCGGCGCCACCGTGGAGGACCACGGCCGCAGCGCGGAGGAGGGCACCTTCGACGAGACGACGGACGCCGACCTCAAGCGCCGCATGGCGGAGGCGGCGGCCGCGATGGTCACCGACGGCAGCGTCATCATCCTGGACATCGGCACGACCACCCCACTGGTCGCGCGTCTCCTGCGCGGCAGGGACATCACCGTCATCACCTCCAGCCTCGCCGTCTTCGACGAGCTGCGCGACGACGACGCCGTGCGCCTGGTGCTGCTCGGCGGCGTCGTCCGCCGCAACTACCGCACCCTGGTCGGCTCGCTCGCCGAGCTCGCCCTCAGCCAGGTGAGCGCCGACATCGTGTTCCTCTCCTGCACGGGCGTGCGGGCGAACGGGCACGTCGTGGACAACATGGCCGTCGAGGCGCCGATCAAGCAGTCGATGATCGCCGCCTCCGACCGTGTGGTGCTGCTCGCCTCCGAAGCCAAGTTCCCCGGGACAGGAGCCCTGCGGCTCTGCTCCCTCACCGAAGTGGATGCGCTGGTCACCACGACCGGCGCTCCGGAAGAAACGCTCGCACTGTGCCGGAACGCCGGCGGAGAGGTCACTGTCGTATGAAGCTCTGCATCCTCGGAGGCGGCGGATTCCGCACGCCGTACGTCTACCAGGCCCTCCTGCGGGACACCGGTTCACCGCGCGTCGAAGAGGTGGCCCTCTACGACGTGGACGAGAACCGCCTGCACACGATGGTCGCCATCCTCACCGAGCTGGCCGCCGGGTTCCCCGACGCGCCGCGCCTCGTGCCGACCACCGACCTGCACCGCGCCGTCGAGAGCAGCGACTTCATCTTCGCCGCCCTCCGCGTCGGCGGCCTGGAGGGACGCCGCTGCGACGAGCACGTCGCCCTCGACCTCAACGTCCTCGGCCAGGAGACCACCGGCCCTGGCGGACTCGCATACGCCATCCGCACCGTGCCCGTGATGGTCGAGGCGGCGAAGGCGATCAAGGACCTCGCCCCCAACGCGTACGTGATGAACTTCACCAACCCGGCCGGCATCATCACCGAGGCCATGCAGTCGGTGCTCGGCGACCGCGTGCTCGGCATCTGCGACACCCCGTCCGGCCTCGGCCGTCGTGTCGCGGGCCTGCTCGGCCTCGACCACACGCGCGTGCAGATGGACTACGTCGGCCTCAACCACCTGGGCTGGATGCGCCGCCTCCTCTACGACGGCCGCGACGTGCTCCCCGAGCTGCTGGCCGACGACGCCCTGCTCGGCGCGCTCGAGGAGGGTCACGTGTTCGGGGCGGACTGGATCCGCAACCTCGGCTCCGTGCCCAACGAGTACCTGTACTACTACTACTTCAACCGCGACGCCGTGCAGACGATCCGGGAGTCCGGCAAGACCCGCGGCGACTTCCTCGCCGACTCGCAGAGCGCCTTCTACACGAAGGCGGCCGACGCCGGCCAGGGGGTCGCCGAGCTGTGGCGCACCACCGTCGAGCGTCGCAGCGCCTCGTACATGGCCGAAGCGAAGGGCGGCACCCAGGATGCGCCGACCCACGTCAAGGAGCGCGAGCAGGACCCGTCGCACCAGGGATACGCGGGCGTCGCCCTCGGCGTGATGGCCGCGATCAGCCGCAACGAGCGCCAGACGATGATCCTCAACGTGCGCAACAACGGCACCATCCACGGGCTGCCGGACGACGCGGTCGTCGAGGTGCCCACCCTGGTGGACGCGAACGGCGTGCATCCGCTGACCACCGACCAGCCCGACCTGCACCAGGTGGGCCTGATGTCGCTGGTGAAGTCGGTGGAACGGCACACCATCGCCGCGGCGCTCACCGGCTCGAAGGAAGAGGCGGTGGCGGCGTTCGCCCTGCATCCCCTGGTCGACAGCGTGACCGTCGCCCGCTCGCTCGTCGCCGGCTACATCGAGCGCATCCCGGAGGTGGCGGCGGTCCTCACGAAGTGACGAGCAGTCCTTCGACGATGGCCGCCGTCTCCGACGGATCGGACACCGACCTGGTGGGGATTCCGAGCGCGATCACGGGATAGTCGTTGCCGTCCGGGTCCAGCCGGTCTCCGATGAAGAGCATGTCGGAGAAGGGGATCCCGGTCAGCGACGAGAGCTTGGTCATCCCGTACGCCTTGTCCACGCCGTGGCGGGTGATGTCGATGCTGGTCGAGCCTCCTGCGCGCACCTCCAGGCCGGGAAGCCGGGACTGGACGGCGGCGCGGAGCAGGTTCCTCCGCGTCCCGTCGCGGTCCCAGGCGGCCTTCTTGTCGATGGGCGCCAGCTGACCGAGCCCGGAGAACGTGATCTGCGAGCCGCGATCCTCCAGCACGGGACCCCAAGTGTCCTTCTCCCAGAGCCCGAGGCGCGACGCCTCTTCCTGGACCGTCGCGAGCGTTTGCGTCCGCTCCGTGTCCGTCAGGTTCTCGGCGTACTGCAGTCTCCATCCCGCTCCGTCCCAGCGGTAGTAGCGCGTGCCGCAGGTGGGCATGAGGTGGAGCCGGTCGAGCCGTGCCGACCCTGGCAGCTGGGAGAGCAGCTGGTCGCGGAACTGCTCGAACCTCCCTCCCGAGATCACGCACACCTCGGAGACGTCGAGCAGGCTGGTGAGCAGCTCGATCATCCGGGGAGCGGCGGGCGACTTGGACGGGGCGAGGGTGTCGTCGAGATCGAAGGCGACGAGGCGGGGCATCAGCGGGACCTTTCGTGGGGGGTGGTGGATGGTGGCGCCGTGCTGGCGCGCACGACGAGTTCTGCGGGCGGGAGCTCGACCTCGGCGACGGGATCCCCGCCCAGCAGGGCGACCAGACGGAGGCCGCATGCCCGACCCCAGGCGTATGCGTCGCGTCGCACGCTGGTGATGGCGGGCTCCGTCACGAGCGCGAACGAGCTGTCGTCGAGGCTGATGACGGAGAGACTCTCCGGCACCCGCATCCCCCGGCGCCCGATCACGCCCATCCCGGCCGAAGCCAGGAGTCCGGTGTCGTAGAGGATCCCGGTGGGCGGTGCCTTGAACCCGAGCAGCCGGTCGGTGGCCGTCCGCGCAGAGGCCGGCGACGGGTCGGTGAGGCCGATCACGCGCGCGGACAGCCCGAGCGCACGCGATTCGTCGGCGAACGCCTTCTGCCGTCGTGCCGACCGCAGCGTTCCGGTCTCGGCGACGATGGCGATGCGCTCGTGCCCGGCCCCGGCCAGGTGCCGCACCGCCTGGGCTGTGCCCTCCCACTCGTCCGCGTGCGCCACCACGTGCTCCGCGACGAGGAACGGGAGACCGAGGGCCGTCAGAGCGGCCGGACGGTCGTCGGAGGTGCGCAGATCGACGATCAGGATGCCGTCGACCTGCGACTCGCGCACGAACCGGTCGTACGCACCCGTCTCCTCCGCGGCCGATGAGACCACCCGGACCACGAGGGCGGTGTCCGTCGCAGCGAGCGCCGTGCCGACCCCGTCGATGAACCCGGCGAGGTCGGAGCAGGCGCCAGGGCTGACCCCGTGCCGTCCGACCACCAGGCCGACGCTCCTCGGGCGGTCCAGGGAGAGCGCCCGCGCTCGCGCGTTCGGCTTCCAGCCGAGGTCGTCCGCCGCCCGGAGGATGCGCTCCGTCGTCGCCTCGCTGAGGCCGCGGCGTCCGTTGAAGACGAACGACACGGCGCTCTTGGAGACCCGTGCTCGCGCTGCGACGTCCGAGATGGTGACGCGGCTCCTGCCCGCCTCCTGGACGACCCGCTGGGCGGGAACCGGACCCGAACCGGTTCCCGCCTGAAGGCCGGCGCCTGCTATCCGGCGACGGCCCATGGGCCGTTCGCGGAGCCAGGAGCCTGGTTGCGGGAGTACCACTTGGCGACGTAGACGACGCCCTTGTAGCTCGCCTTCTCCCCGGCGTTGAAGATGCGCGACGGAGTCCACAGCGCCGTGCCGTCCGGCGCGGTGGCGATCTCCTGCCACGGGCCGGTCGCCCCACCCGGGACATCCGAGCGGCTGTACCAGGAGGCCAGGTACGTCTTGCCCTGATAGACGACCGTTTCCCCGCCGTTGAAGACCCGGGATGCCGTCCACGCCGTCGCGCCGTCCTCGGTCAGCGCGAGCTCCTGCCAGGCGCCGGTGTTGCTTGCGCCGGGCTGCTCGCCCTTGGTCGACCATCCCGCCGTGTACACCGACCCGCGATAGCTGACGATGTCCCCGGTCTTGTACGTCGTGGTCTTGCTCCAGGCGGCCGGGAGGGTGACCGTGACGACGACGGTCGTGCTGGCGCCCTCCACCGTGTCGCTGCCGGAGTACGTCGCCGTCAGCGTGTGGTCGCCTGCCGCGAGCCCAGAGGGGAGGGTGAACGTGGCGACGCCGTCACGCAGCGGCGCGACACCTCGATCCTTCGACCCCTCCGTCAGCGCCACCTGACCGCTGACCGGGAGCGGGGACGACACCGTGACGGTGACGGTCGCGGCGGTTCCCCATTTCGCGGTGACGGCCGGCGCACTGATGCTCGCCGTGGCGCGGAGCCCGTCGATCGCGGCCTTCAGCGCTGCGGCGCGGCCGTCGATAGAGGCCTGGGTGGCATCGGCGGCCTTGAGCGTCGCCTTCGCGGCTTCCAGGGCGGGCAGAACGGGCGCCCAGGTCGCGGCGGCGTACTGCGTGCTGTCGAGGCCGGCGGCGCGGTCGACCAATGCCTGCAGCGCACTCCGGTCGACCGCCACCGTGACGGGGCACCGGACGAACTCGTCGCCAGCGGCGTGCACCAGCACGATGGAGGTGCTTCCCGGCGCCCCTGTCGTGAGGGCGACAGCGATGGTCCCGTCCGCAGCGGGCTGCGGCGCGGCCGAGACCGCCGCGACCGACGGGTCGAGCGAATACGCCGTGAAGGAGTCCCCCGCGTCGAGCGGGCTGATCTTCGCCGTCATCGTGGCCGTGCTCTCGCGGTCCGCCGTCACAGGAGCCTGGCAGGTCAGGCTGTAGCCGCCGTAGACCTCGAACTCCCAGATGTTGAGCCCGTACTTGGTCGCCGGCGAGCCGATCACGCGGACGTAGCGCGCCTCCGCCGTCGGGAAGTCCGTCGTGTCACGACGGTGATCCGCGGTGCCGGAGTTCTGCACGTGGGCGAGCTGGGTCCAGTCGGTACCGTTCACCGAGCCCTCGAGCTGGTAGTCGGTCGAGTTGCCCGACTCCCACTCCACCACCGCTTGAGACACCGGCCGCACAGCGCCGAGGTCCACCTGCAGCCAGTTGCGGTTGGTGTACGGAGCAGTGCCGGTCGGCCGCGCCGACGACCACTTGGTGGTCTTCGAGCCGTCGGTGGCGGCGGTGGGCTGGACGTTCGCCAGGTTGTTGTAGACGCTGTCCGCCGTGGTCGGCGTGCCCGCGGCCAGGTTCACCCGCCCGCCGGCGGTCGGCGCCGCGGCGATGGCGCCGTCCCCGAACACCTCGAACTCCCACAGCGAGACCCCGTAGGTGGTCAGCGCCCGCTTCACCGTCTGCATCCGGACGTAGCGACCGGTCGCGTTCAGCGTCACGAGGTCCGTGCCGCCGTCGCTCCCCGCTGCCGGGGTGGCGTATGCATCGCGCCAGGTGCGGCCGTCGTCCGAGACCTGGATCTTGTACTGGCTGGCGTACGACGCCTCCCAGAACAACCGTGCTGCACCGATCTTCCGCACGCTGCCGAGGTCGACCTGCAGCCAGGACGCATCCGGTGTGCCCGTCCTGTCGGCGATCCACCTGGTGGTCGCGTTCCCGTCCGTCGCGCTCGCCGGACTCGTTCCGTCGGACGCCGTGGTGGGGGCGCCGAGGGCGAGGTTGACGCGGGAGAGAGCGGAGAACTCCCCGACCGAGTACGACCCGCCGCCCGGCCCGTCCAGGGGCAGGATGCGGACGAAGTTCGCCGCGGTGGCTGGGAAGTCGACGTGCTGGTGTCCACCCGTCCCGTTCTGGACGAGCTTCTGATCGGTCCAGGTCGTGCCGTCCAGCGAGGTCTGGACGAGGAACCGGGTGGCGTAGTCGCTTCCCCAGTCGACGTCGGCGCCCATGGCGTACGAGCCGGCGGTCAGCCGCTGGCGGAGCCACGGCGCTGCGCCGGACGACTGCCACGTCGTCGCGGTGTCCCCATCGCCTGCCAGCGACGGGCCGTGACCGGCCACAGACCCGCTCGCGGTGTACGGCGAGCCGGCCGAGTCGTCGGCGGCGAGCGGCTCCGTGACGGTCTTGCCCAGGTTCGCCCCTGTGCCGAGCACGAAGGATCCGTGGGACGCCGACGCTCCGCCGCTCAGGGTCACATCCACGAGGATCCCGGGCTGGCTGGGGTTCGACAGGCTCACCACCGGGGTCCCGGAGGACTCGTCGAGCATCACGATGCTCGGCTGGCTCACCGAGAGGGTGCGGCCGTCGCCGAGGTCGAGCGAACCGGCCCGGTAGAAGGTCACCATCGTCCGCTTGAGGCCGGCGTGCTGGACCGCCTGCACCGACGAATCGTTGCGGAGGATCTTCACGGCGGGGTTCGCCGCGTACGCCTCGGTCTGCGCGGCCGACTTGGCGGGGAGCACGATGTACTCGTATCCGGCGTTGCTCGGCTTCACCCCGTGGTCGAAGTACAGCGAGAACGCGTCGTGGCTCTCCGGCTGGTCACCGTAGTAGCTGCCCGTCTGCGTCTTGTCGGAGACGGTCACCGCCTGGTCGGACGGGAACACGTAGCCGACCTTGTCGTTGTACGCCCACGACGGGTCGCCGACGACTCTGCCGTCCGTGCCGGATTCGACCTTCTGCCCCTCCACCGACGCGTTGCCCTTCGCGGCGACCTGGTTGACCGTGGTGTGGATGGGCGCAGCCGACGTCGACTGGATGCCGGCCCCGAGCGCCACCATCTCGTCGTCGAAGTAGTAGTAGCTCTTCTGCGCCTGGGTGCCGACCCTGTCCAGGCTCTCCACCGTCGCGCCGTACATGCCGTCCGAGACGCCGCCGGTGAACGCCCCGCCGTTGGCCGAGCGGCCGTCCTTGCCGAGGGTGGTCTCCTTCACGTACGGCACGGTGGTTCCGGGGTAGTGGAACCAGTCGAATGCCGGACCGAGGTCGGTGTACTCCTTGTTGGTCACCTGGATGGCCGTGGTGCCTGTGCGGTTCCAGACGACCTCGTTGCCGACGTCCTTGCGGATGGTGGACCGGTACTCGCTGCCCACGGTGCGGCTGGAGTTCAGACCGGTCACGATGCCGTAGTCCGCCCGCTGGTGCGACGAGAACTCCGACCGCCAGAAGTATGTGTCGCCGATCGCGCCGTTGCCGGCGGTCTTGCCCCGGATGTTGTCCGCCATCTGGCGGTACGCGGTCGCGTAGAGCGGGTCGGTGCGCGCCATCCTGTCCAGTGGATCCAGGAAGACGGCCGCGTAGCTCGTCACGCCGTCGACGGTCGTGGCCGGGCGGTAGAGGAGGTACAGCATCTCGATCTCGCCGCGGATCAGCCAGCGGGTGCCGTCGACGATGTAGAACGCGATGGTGTCCAGCTGGTCGCGGGTGAAGGCCAGGCTCGTACCGCGGGCGGAGTCCGCCCACATCGCCACCATCGTGAACAGCGCCATGCCGTAGCCCTCGCTGTAGAGCTGCGCGCCGTGCGCCCAGAACGTCGCATCCGGCTGCACGGCCTCCTGCACGGTGCCGGAGTCGTCCACCGCCACCGTCTGCACCATCGTGGCGAAGCCCGCGGTGATCGCGGCGGCATCCCGGGTGGCGAGCGCCTTGTAGAGGTAGTCGGAGGTGCGCCAGGCGCCGTTCGCGCCTGCTGGATCGAGCTTGCCCTGGTTGTGCTTGATCGCCAGCGCCGCCGCATCCGGGCTCAGCGCGTCACCGACGAAGATGGAGATGCGGCCCATGGCGATGGACTCGCCGATCTCGGTCTCCCACCAGTTGGTGTTCCCCGGATTCACCGCGTCCCAGTACGCGAGCGCCCGCTGCTCCGCGTCGATCAGCTTCGCGTCTCCGTGGCCCGTCGCCGATGGGTCGCGGTACGCCTGAGCGATCGCGACCATCCGGTAGAGCGCCTTGTACGCATCCCAGGTCTTGCCGTTCGCCGAGCTCGTCGTGTCCTGGTAGTTCACGTCCGACCAGGAGCCGTCCGCGTTCTGCGATGCGACGTAGTCGAGCGCGTTCGAGGTCTGCGCGAGGTAGATGCCGTTGGCGATCTGCACCTCGTCGCCCTGGCTCAGGTAGTAGTCCTGCAATCGGTTGACGATCGTGGAGACGTCCGTCTCCAGATCCGCCGCCTGTGCGGGCGCGGCCAGGCCGGCGATGCTCAGCAGGGCGACGACGAGGGATGCGACCAGCGCCGACAGGCGCGAGCGGCGGACGAGCGAGAGACGTGGAGCGTTCGGGTCTTCAGGATGACGCATCATTGCGCAGGACTCCTTGTTCGCTGAGGTGGGGGTTGGGGGTCAGGGGGTGCGGACCAGGCGTGCGACCGAGATCCGGGTGTCGGCCGCACCGTAGAAGACGAAGTGCTCCCCGCCGATCTTCTCGATCGCGGTGGGGAAGAGCACGTTCGCCACCGTGCCAGCGGTCTCGTCCGCTGTCTCGGGGGTCATCAGGGGCTCGCTGGTCCTGGCGAGGACCCGCGACGGGTCGTCGGCGTCGAGCAGCATGGCGCCGACGACGTAGCGCACGGTGAATGCCTGCGGCACGAACGAGCCGCCCGGCAGGTCGCCGGTGACGCCGTGGTGCAGCAGCAGCCAGCCCTCCGGCACGCGGAGCGGAGCGGGGCCCGCGCCGATCTTCAGCGCCTCCCAGTCGTACTCCGGGCCGGCGACGAACCGGTGGCCGGCCGGCCTGGTCAGCGCCGTCAGGTCGCGAACGGCCTCGTCGACGGGGATGTACGAGATCCAGATGCTGGCGCGCGCGTCCGTCACGCCGGCAGGCAGCGGTGGCTGCTCCTCGGGGCGCACGAAGCCGAAGTCCCACATCGGCCGGTGCAGCATCGCGAAGCTGGGGCGGCCATCCGGGTCGGAGACGATCTCGGGGAAGAAGACGACGTCTTTGTTCGGGAACAGGTTGAGGTCGGTGTCGAGCGCGTCGTCGTAAGCGAACTGGATCGGGCCGAGTCTGCGCCAGGTCACACCGTCGGTCGAGACGGCGAGCGCCGGTTTCGGGCCGAGCGGGCCGAACGCCACGTACGACATCACGTGGATGCCGAGATCCTTCAGCGGGGTGATGCGCGGGTCCTCGACGCCGCCGTGACCCGTGCCGTGCTCCCAGCCGCGGTCCGCCTCCAGCGCGACCTCCAGCCCGTCGACTGCGGTCGGCACGCCGTCGGTCACCACGACCCTGGCCCGGCCGATGCTGGACACGTTGTGCTCGGCCACCAGGCGGGGGAAGAGGTGCACGGTCCCATCCGGGTCCTGCACCGTCGCCGGGTTGAGCACGCCGTCGACCTGGCGCGGATCTGCCGGGTCCGGCTCCATGACGACGCCGGCGCGCTCGAGGACATACGGGACGGTGACAGCGGTGCTGACGGCGGGGACGGTGGTGGACAACAGGACCTCTCTTGCTGGGTAGGTGGTGCGGGAAACGGGGTCAGCCCTTGACGGCGCCGACGACGCCGTTGACCAGGTAGCGCTGGATGAAGATGTAGCCGACGATCAACGGAGCGGCGACGATGAACGTCGCGGCCGCGAGGAGCGGCCACTGGTTGCCGTACGTGCCCTTGAACGCGTAGAGGCCGACGGTCACCGGGAACTTGGTGGGGTCGGCGAGCAGGACGGTCGCGAGGATGATCTCGTTCCAGATCCACACCGCCTGCAGGATGAACACGGTCACCAGGGCCGGGCGGGCCAGCGGCAGGATGAACGTGAAGAGGTAGCGCCAGTAGCCCACCCCATCCATCGCGGCGGCCTCGTCGAGCTCGCGCGGGATCGACTTCACGAATCCGCTCAGCAGCAGCGGGCCGACTCCGACGCCGACGCCGACCAGCAGGATGTAGCCGAGTTGGGTGTCGTACAGCCCGAGCCGCAGGAGCAGCTGGAACTGGGTGATCAGGGCGTTCGGCAGGAACAGCACGAGCACGAACACGATGGACCAGTACTTGGCGCCGCGCACGTAGCCGCGGGCGACGGGGAACGCCAGCACCAGCGTGAGCAGGGTGCCGATCGCCGATCCCGCTGCGGTGTAGATCACGCTGTTCAGGATGTACGCGCCGAAGTCGCCCTTCTCCCACGCGGTGGCGAAGTTGCTCCACTGCGGGTCGGAGACCAGGCCGACGGGGTTCGCCACGAACTCCGCCTGCGATTTCAGCGCGGTGTTGAGCAGGTAGAGCAGCGGGAACAGGAACACGATCATCAGGATGAGCGCGCAGATGTACGCGCCGACCGGGATGCGCCGCCGACGGCGCACCGTCGTCTCGCTGGAGCGCTCCCTCGTCGCCGGCAGCGATTCGGTGGACGTGGTCATCACAGTTTCGCCTCTCGTCGGCGCAGAATCGTCAGGGCGATGATCGAGACGACGGCCACCAGCACGAACTGGACCATCGAGACCGCCGCCGCGTAGCCCTGCGACTGCGACAGCGTCGTGCCGGATGCTCCGCCGAAGCCCTGCACGTAGACCAGGAGCGAGAGCACCTGGGTGGAGCGGTTGTTCGGACCGCTGAGCACGTAGATCAGCTGGTAGCTCTGCAGGGCGTTGACGATGCCGAGGAGCACGTTCGCCGTGATCGACGGAGCGAGCAGGGGCACCGTGACGCTCCGGAAACGCTGCCAGCCGTTCGCGCCGTCGATCTCGGCCGCTTCGTTCAGCTCCTCCGGAACCGCCTGGAGCCCGGAGAGGAAGATGATGACGGAGACGCCGAGCACCATCCACACCTGCACGACGATCACGAGCGTCAGCGCGAGACGAGGGTCGCCGAAGAACGCCGACTTGCCGCCGAAGAGGTCGAGCAGCGACGCGGCGGGCCCGCCGCTCACATTGAAGATCAGGGACCAGACGAGGCCGGTCACGGTCACGCCCAGGATGGTGGGCATGAACACCACGGCACGGTAGAAGTTGCGGCCCCTGAGCCGGCGGTTCAGCAGCACAGCGATGGCCAGGGCGACCACGATCTGCACCACGGTGCTCGCGACGGCGAAGATGATGGTGTTCCTCAGCGCGTTCGCGCTGTCCGCCCATTTGGCCGGCGAGAAGAAGTCGACGTAGTTCTGCAGGCCGACGAAGTTGATCGGGAGGCCGGGCAGACCACGGAGGTCGGTGAAGGATGCGACGAGCACGCCGATCGCCGGCACGAAGCCGAAGATGCCGAGCAGCAGCATCCCGAGCCCGAAGGTGACCCGGACCGGCGTGCGGCGGGGGAAGGGGAATGATTCAGTCATGGTGTCTCTCGACGCCCGGGGCGGGTGGCCGGCACTGCTGCCGGCCACCCTCCCGGCAGCGTCATCCGGCCGCCGACCACGCCTTCTGAGCAGCCTCGGCGGCTTGCTCAGGCGTCGCGGAACCGAGCGGGCTCAGGGCGGGGTAGTTGAACGGGAAGACCGCATCCTGACCGGCCTTGTTGTTGGCGAACCAGACCTGGTCCCACGCCGGCTCGTACGACTTCGTGTACTCGCCGATCGACTGGAGGAACGCGCTGGTGGATGCGTCCGGCTGAGCCGATGAGAAGCCCGACTTGCTGAGGAACAGCTCGTAGTTGGTCTTGTCGGAGAAGAACTTCAGCCAGGCGAGCGCCGCCGTCTTGTTCTTGGCGGAGGTCGGGACGGCGAGCTGGAGCTCGGTCTTCCCGTTCAGCAGCGCGTTGTCCGATGCCTTGTCCGATCCGGGGAAGGGGAAGTACCCGTAGTCGAACGACTTCGCGACCGCCGCGTCGAGCGTCGGCTGATCCCAGGTTCCGTCGACCGTCATCGCGAAGTCGCCCGCCGCGAACCCGGCAGGGATGGAGGCGTAGTCGGCTCCCGCCGCGCCCTGCTGCGAGTTCTGCAGCACGAATTCGGTCTGCTGCAGCACCTTGACCTCTGTCGGGTCGGTGAGCTTGGCCTTGTTCGTCCAGAGTTCCTTCGCCAGCTGCTGCTTGTCGGCGACCGTCGGGTAGAGCGACGCGACCGAGGCGAGCATCGGGAGACCGGCCGGCCAGCTGTCCTTGCCGCCCATCCCGAACGGGGTGACGCCCTTGGCCTTGAGCGCGTCGACGACGGCCGTGAACTCGCTCCAGGTGGTGGGGACCTTCAGCCCGTTGTCCGCGAAGATCTTCTTGTTGTAGAAGACGCCCGTGTAGTAGCTGACGCCGGTCGGCACCGCGTACTGCTTGCCGCCGATGGCCTGCGCGTCGAGCAGGCTCGGCGTGTACTTCTTCAGGAACGCCTCGTCGGTGAGGTCGACGAGGGCGCCGGCCTTGGCCAGTCGCGCGTCGTCCGTCGCGGCGTCCTTGGCGTACGAGGGCGTCTCCATGAGGCCCTTCACCACGAACAGGTCGAGGTTGCCCGCGGTGAGGCGGGAGGACTTGGTGGCCGGATAGTTGTCGTTGGAGACAGTGGAGAAGACCACGTCCACCTTCGGGTACTTCTTCTCGAATGCGTCGTTGACCGCGCGGAATCCGGCGTCGGTGGCGTCGCTGCTCGAGACGAGGAGCTGGAGCTTGCCGCTCGGCTCACCGCCGTTCGTGTCTCCGGTGCCGCTGGAGCAGGCCGCCAGCCCGCCGATCGTGGCCGCCGCAACGACGCCGGCGATGATCCGCCGGCCGAGTGTCGTGCTGCGCAACCTCTTCGTCGCCATGTGATGTCTCCTCATCGAGTTCGGGTCGGTGCAGGTGCAGGTGCAGTGCTTCGGGTGGGTCCAAAACGTTTCGGATCGCACACCGTGCGTTTACCGAAACGTTTCGGTAGCTCATGCTGTCATGCTTGAGTGCGCGAAGACAACCCCCATTCGGGGGTCATGCGGATGGAGCCCTGCCGAGGGGTCAGCGTCCGGCGGGAGCCGGCCCGGTGGAGTCCCTGGCGATGAAGGCCGCATCCGAGATGCGCACGTCGTCGACCGCGCCGTCGGCGATCAGGTCGATGAGCATCCTGCCGGACTCCCTGCCGAGCTCCCGCGGGCTGGTGTGCACGGTCGTCAGCGACGGCCGCACGTATGTGCCGAGGCGGATGTCGTCGAATCCGGCGACCGACAGCTCCCCCGGAACGTCGACGCCCAGGTGCTGCGCCTGGGCGATGAGCCCGATGGCGGACAGGTCGTTTGCGCACACCACGGCCGTCGGTGGCTCAGCGAGTTCGAGAAGTGCGGACGCGGCGGAGGCGCCGGCGAGGTAGGTGAAGTCGCCGGGGACGACGGGGCCGGGCGTCAGCCCGAACTCGCGCATCGCGGTCAGCCACGCGCCCTCGCGCTGAGCGGAGTGGATCATGTCCTGCCGGCCGCCGACGTACGCGACACGGCGATGACCACGCTCCACGAGGTGCTCCACCGTGGCCCGGATGCCCGCATCCGGATCCTGCCTGACCGCCGGGATGGGGAAGTCGGCTCCCGGATTGATCGCGACCGCCGGCAGGCCGAGCTTTTCGATGAGCGCGATGCGCGGGTCGTCGATTTCCAGGTCGTTGACCAGGACGCCGTCGACCCGGCGGTCGGCCGCGAACTTCTCGTAGCGCTGCAGCACCTGGTCGGACTCCGCGGTGATCTGCAGCACCAGCGCGTATCCGCGGGGGTCGATGGCGTCTTCGATCCCGCCGATGAAGCCGCCGAAGAACGGGTCGAGCTCCAGCACATCCGGATCCCGGTGCAGCACGAGGCCGACGGTGTACGCGCGGCGGCCGGACAGGCTCTTGCCGCGGAGCGACGGCACGAATCCGAGCTCGGCGGCGATCCGGACGATGCGGTCGCGGGTGACGTCCGACACCCCGGGACGTCCGTTGAGCGCGCTCGAGACGGAGCTGATCGCCACGCCGGCCTTGTTCGCCACGTCGACGATGGTCACACGCTCATCTGCCACCAGTGCACCCCATTTCCGCGCTCGCCGAGCGACGGACATCCTATGCCGAAACCGGCACGCCAGGATTGCGTGTCAGCCGGGGCCGTCGCTCGTCGCGGCCAGAAGCGGGACCAGCACGTCGCTGATCGGGGTGTCGATTCCGAGGGCACGGCCGCGCCGCTGGACGATGCCGTTCCTGACGTCCCATTCGAGCGGCTGATGCGCTTCGCGGTCGGCGAGGATCGACGTACCGAGGTCGGCGGGGAACGCCCGGAACTTGTCGAGCAGGCGTTGCGGTTCGTCGTCGTCGAGCCTCGCTCCCTCGGCCTGAGCGACCGCGAGACACTCCCGGAGGTAGGCGATCGACAGCGCGGCGATGTCGTCGCGGGCGAACATCCCGGCGCGGCGTCCCGTCAGGGCCATCAGACCGGCGACGGCGTTCTGCAGCAGCTTCCTCCAGGCGAGCGTCGTGAAGTCGCCGGAGACCTCGACTGCGCACATCGTGCCGTCGAACAGGCGCTGCACGGTGTCCGCTCCCGCGCTGTCCGGAAGGGTGAGCCTGGCCTCTCCGCGAAGCTCGACCGAGCCGTCGGGGTGGCGTTGAGCGGGGAACCAGACGATGGCAGGCAGCACGACGCTCTCCGGAGCGAGGGGTGCGACCGTCTCCACCTGCTCGACGCCGTTCTGCAGCACGCACACGATCGTCCGCGGACCGCACAGGACGTCGAGCCAGGGTGCAGCAGCGGCGATCTGGGTGGCCTTGACGGCCAGGAACACGACATCCACGGGGCCAGGCACACGGGCGGGATCGGTGAGGACCGGTCCGGGCACGACCACGGTGCCACGGTCGGTGCGGAGCCTCACCTCCGCGCGCGGAGAGCGGCCGACGATCGTGAGCTGCTGTCCGCGTTCGTGGAGCGCCGCGGCGACGGTCGTGCCGATCGCGCCGGGTCCGATGACCGCCACCGTCCGCCCATCCGGATCCATCACGCAGACAATCTACCTCCCGTGGATGGCGTGGCGGGTCGGAGCGAACTGCGGTACTGGCCGGGGGTCATCCCGACCAGCGGCGAGAACTGCGCGATGAATTGGCTCGTGCTCGCCCACCCGCAGGCCGCCGCCGCGTCGGTGACCGTTGCGCCGCCGGCGAGGAGCACGAGGGCGCGATGCACCCGGAGCTGGAGGCGCCACTGCCGGTATCCCATGCCCGTCTCTTCGCGGAAGAGCCTGCTGAGCGTGCGCGCGCCCACTCCGGTGTGCTCCGCGATGCTCACCAGCGAATGCGGAGACGCGAGATCCCGTTCGACCTCGCGCGCGACGGCGCGCAATCGTTGATCCCGCGGTTCCGGGAGGTGGAGGGGCTGCTCGGGGGTGGTCGCCGCCTCATCGACGATCACGCTCCTGAGCCGGGCGAGCGCGGACTCCGATCGCGGCAGGCCCGAGGTGATCGCCAGCGCGGCCTCCCGCGCCAGGGCGGACGCCACGAGCACGGCGGGCCGGTGAGGCAGGGATTCCGCGGCCGCGTCATCGAGATAGACGACCCGCATGTCCGTCCGCCCGTGGGCGCGGTGCGAATGTTCGATGCCCGCCGGCACCCAGGCGAATCGATTGGACGGGGCGATCCACGTGCCGTCGTCCGTCACGAGCGACAGCACGCCGGAGGCCGCGTGAACCAGGTGCCCGAGAGGGTGCGAATGGCGCGGCGAGGTGTCTGCGTGGGCGACGAGGTACGCGCCCTCCGTCGTGAGATCGCCGCCCGCGGTCTCGAGGCGGAGATCATCCAGAGCCACTGCTTGGCGAGAAACCGACACAATCTGGAAGTTTAGGTGTTTCGCGTGCCGGGTGACAGCTGCTGGACTGCCGGAATGACAACGATCAGTGAGCCACCGGACACCGCTTCGACCCCCGCCATCTCCCGGCGTCCCGCTCGCGGAGCGGCATTCTTCAGCGCCTATGTGGCTGCCGGGCTGTTGCTCATCGCGTTCAATCTGCGCATCGGCGTCGCGTCGGTCGGCCCCGTGCTCTCCTCCATCGAGAGCGGTCTGGGCGTGTCGCCTGCGACCGCGAGCCTGCTCACGACCATCCCGGTCTTCGCCTTCGGGGCGTTCGCGTTCCTCACCCCCGCCCTCACCCGTCGCGTCGGCCTGCATCGACTCCTCGGGATCACGATGGCCGCCGTCGCGATCGGCATCGGCGTCCGGTTGATCCCGTCGCCGATCGCCCTCTTCGGCGGCACGGTGCTCGTGGGCGCCGCCATCGCCGTCGCGAACGTGTGCATGCCCGCCGCCGTCAAGCAGGATTTCGGGCACCGTGTCGGACTCATGATGGGGCTCTACTCGACGTCCCTGTTCATCGGCGCCGCCGTCGCCGCAGGCCTCACGGTGCCGCTCATGTCTGCGTTCGGCGGGTCGTGGAGGGAGGCGCTCGGGTTCTGGGTCGTCCCCGCCGTCCTGGCGCTCGTCGTCTGGATTCCGCGCGCGCTCAGGAGGCCGGGTCGGCCGCCGGTCGCGGACGCGCCGGTCGCCGACGCCATCACCGAGCCGCTCGACGAGCCGCGTTTCGCGCGCCTGTTCCGCGATCCCGTCGCCTGGGCGGTCACCGCGTTCATGGGCCTGCAGAGCCTGAGCTACTACGCGGCCCTGACCTGGATCCCTTCCATCCTGCACGACGCGGGAACCACCCAGCACGACGCGGGACTCCTGCTGGCGTACTCGAGCATCCCGGGTATCCTCGCCGCGCTGACCGTGCCGGCGGCGATCGGCAGGCTTCGGCCGGCCTGGCTTCCGGTCGCGGGTTCCGCGGTGCTCTGCGCCATCGCCTTCGCCGGGCTGCTCCTCGCGCCCTCCGGTGCGTTGCCGTGGGTCTGGATGACGGCACTCGGCCTCGGGCAGGGCGCCGCCATCGCGCTGTCGCTGACCTACATCGTCCTGCGTTCGCCCGACGCCAGGCACACCGCGCACGTCTCGACGATGGCGCAGGGGATCGGGTACCTGCTGGCCGGATTCGGGCCGCTCGCGCTGGGCGCCCTCCACTCCGTCACGGGCGGCTGGGCGGTGCCGATCATCGCCCTGATCGTGCTGCTCATCCCGCAGCTCCTGACCGGCGCGGCGGCGAGCCGCGAGCGTCATGTGCTGAGCGCCGGTCACTGATCGCCGAGCCTCGTGGATGCTGCACGAACGTGCGCCGCGCATCTCTAGCCGCGCCCCTGCCGCGGGCGTAGGCTCACCTCACGACAGCGTGCCGACGGCGAGCGAGGTCTGCTCAGCCTGTCGGCGGAAGGAGCCAGGATGAGCACGAACGAGCCAGACCGCGAGCCGGTGGACCGCGACGACCTCGAAGGCAGCTACACCGAGGTGGACGGCGAGGCCCCGATGGAGCGCACCGTGCACGGCCAGTACACCGAGGAAGAGGGCGTCGGCCCCGACCCTGCGGTCAAGGGCAGCTACACCGACACCGATGAGGCCGCCGAGGTCCCCGCGGAGGAGGAGCAGGGCGACTACACCGAGCGCGACCGGTAAGCCTCAGCGCTCAGCGATCTCAGGCGTCACGACGGGACCGTCGCCGGTCCGGCTTGGCCGACGCGGCTGAACCGCGGAAGCGAGACGTCGAAGCGGCAGCCGCGTGCGGTGTTCTCGACAGAGACGTCTCCGTCGTGCGCGGCGACGATGCCGTGCACGATCGCGAGGCCGAGACCTGCTCCGCCCGAGCCGACGCCGGCGCGCGGCGTTCGCGCCGTCGTGCCGCGCCACCCGGCGTCGAAGACCTTGCCCAGATGCTCCTCCGGGATGCCCCCACCCTCGTCGATGACGCTCAGCACGACCGTCGACGCTGACGCCTCACGGACGGCGACGTGGATGCTCGTGCCCGCCGGTGAGTGCTCGATCGCGTTCACGAGCAGGTTGTGGACCACGCGGGAGAGCTCGCGCGCGTCGCCGAGCACCGTCAGGTCGCCGTCCTGCGACTCGTTGAGCGTCACGGAGTGCAGTGCGGCGAGCGGGGAGAGGTCGGCGACGGCGTCGCTGACGAGGTCGTAGAGCGAGAGCGGGCCGAGTTCGAGCTGGAGCGACGACGACTGGATCTTGGACAGCTCGAACAGGTCGTCCACCAGGTGGCTGAGCGTGTCGCATTGGCTGCGCAGCTGGCGGTAGTAGCGCTGCGGGTCCTCCGCGATGCCGTCTTCGAGCGCCTCGGCCATCGCGCGGAGGGCGGCGAGCGGCGTCCGGAGGTCGTGTGAGATCCAGGCGACCAGCTCGCGGCGGGACTCGTCGAGCATCCTCACCTCCTCCCGGGATTCGGCCAGGCGTCGCGAGATGTCGGCGAGTTCCTGTCCGAGCGCGCTGAACTCTCCGCTGTCCTGCGGGGTCGCGGCGACCACGTGCCCGTCGCCGACGGCGCGCGTCGCGTTCCGCAGGGTGCGGCTCGTGCGCACCAACCCCATCCCGAGCACAGCGGCGACGCCGAGGCTGACCACGGCTGCCACCCCGATCACCCAGGCCAGCACCACGAAGTCGTGACCGGAGATGTACATCGCCTGCGCAATGGCGATGGTGCCGCCGACGATGGATGCGATCGCCGCAGCGACCACGATCCCCAGCCTCAGCAGAATGGATGCGCGCCGCAGCGCCTGGAGTACGAGCACCGCGACGCCGGAGATGACGGCGGCCACCACCAGCGTGGTCCCGACGATGGCGGCGAGGTCTGCTGGAGCGATCACCTGCCCCCCTCCTTCACGCGTTCATCCGGTAGCCGACGGCCCAGACCGTGGTCAGGAACTTCGGTTTGGTCGGGTCGTCCTCGATCTTCTCCCGCACCCGCCGCACGTGCACCGTCACCGTGGAGAGGTCGCCGAAGTCCCATTGCCACACCTCTTTGAGGAGCTGCTCGCGACTGAAGACCTGGTCGGGATGCTTGAGGAAGAACGCGAGCAGGTCGAACTCGCGGGCGGCGAGCGTCAGCGGGCGCCCGCCTCTCGACACCGTGCGGTTGGACGGGTCGATGGAGAACTCGCCCAGGTCGAACGGCGCCTCCCTGGTCAGCTCCGTGACGCTGCGGCGGAGGATCGACTGCACCCGCAGCACAAGCTCGCGCGGCGAGAACGGCTTGGCGAGGTAGTCGTCCGCGCCCGCTTCGAGACCTTCGATGCGATCGTCCGTCGAGCCGAGAGCGGTGAGCATGATGATGGGCGCGGCGTTCAGCCGCCGCAGCCGACGGGCCACTTCGATGCCGTCGATGCCGGGCAGCATCCGGTCGAGGACGACGAGGTCCGGTGGCGTGCGTTCGGCCAGCGCGAGCGCCGCGAAGCCGTCGACCGCCTCGTCGACGATGAGCCCGACGGAACGGAGGTAGCCGCTGGCCACCTCGCGCACGGTCGGATCGTCCTCGACGACCATCACGCGACGGTCGCGGATGTCGCGGACCGGTCGCGCAGGGAGCGGTGACGTCATTGACTCAGGATAGGTCGGTCGACCAGCACTCGCGACGGCGGGATCCGACCGTCCGCGTTTCGTAAGATTCTGGCTGCCCGGCGGCCGGGGGCGCTGCGTAGCGTCGGGTCCGTGATGGATCGAATCGACGTCGTGTTCCCCTGCCTCGACGAGGCGGAGGCCCTCCCCGCGCTGCTCGCCGCGCTCCCTCCCGGGTACGGCGCCATCGTCGTGGACAACGGATCCACCGACGGCAGCGCGGCGGTCGCCCTGGCCGCCGGTGCGCAGGTCGTCAGCGAACCGCGCCGCGGCTACGGTGCAGCCGTTCATGCCGGACTGCTGGCCTCGACCGCCGACATCGTGATCGTGAGCGATGCAGACGGCACGATCAGCCCCGCGCAGTTCCCCGCGCTCGTCGCCCCCGTCGCCACCGGGACGGCGGACTTGACCATCGGGCGGAGACGACCGGCATCGCCGCGAGCCTGGCCTCTCGTCTCCCGCGCGGCCAACGGGGTGCTCGCCCGGATGCTCAGCGCCAAGACCGCTGCGCGCATCCGGGATCTCGGTCCCGTGCGGGCCGCGCGCCGTGCCCCGCTGCTCGCCCTCGGCGTGGAGGATCGCCGCAGCGGCTACCCGGTGGAGCTGGTGCTGCGCGCCGACCGGGCCGGCTGGCGGGTGCGGCAGGTGGACGTCGACTATCTGCCCCGCATCGGGAGGTCCAAGGTGACCGGCACGGTCGGCGGTGCGTTCACGGCCGTCGTCGACATGCGCCGCAGGCTCGCGGCGAGCGCACGATGACCGCACTGGCCGTGATCGCCAAGGAGTGCATCCCCGGCCGCGTGAAGACGCGATTGCAGCCGGAGTTCAGCGCCGAGGAGGCCGCCTGGATCGCCGCCGCGGCGCTCGCGGACACGCTAGGGACGGTGGGGGCGCTCCCCTCGACCAGGCGCATCCTCTACTTCGACGGCGTCGCCGCCCCGGAGGGCGCGGCCGGCTGGGAGCTCCTGCCCCAGGTCGGCGGCTCCCTCGACGAGCGGATCGCCTGGCTGTTCGACGCGGTCGACGAGCCGCTCCTGCTGCTCGGGATGGACACACCGCACGTCGACGTCCGCTGGTTCGACCCGGTGTTCTCCGGGTGGAGCGAGCGGAACGGCGACGCGGACGCCTGGTTCGGCCCGGCCACCGACGGCGGCTTCTGGGCACTCGGGATGCGCGAACCGGCCGGCGCTCTCGTGCGCGGTGTTCCGATGTCCACCGACCGTACCGGCGCCAGGCAGCTGGAACGCCTGACCGGGGCCGGGATGCGCGTGCGGCTGCTCCCGCCGCTGACCGACATCGACACGGCGGCGGACGTTCCCGCCGCTGCCCGGCGCTCGCCCGCGCTGGCAGAGCTGCTCCGGTCACTCGGCACCCGAGAGTTCGCGTCGTGAGCACCGTCGGGTCGCTCACCAGGGACAGGACGGCCGCGTTCGGCCGCGGTGGAGCGGAGCCGTACGACCTCGCGCTCCGCGGTGGAGGCGGTCGGCTGGACGTCGTCGTGGACGGCAGGGCCGCGACGCCGCTCGACGTCTCGCTCTTCCTCTCCGACGCGACGGAGCGCGAGCGGCAGCTGCTCGGCCTGACCTCCGGACCGGTGCTCGACATCGGCTGCGGACCCGGCAGGATCGTGCGCGCGGCCATCGAGGCCGGGCGGCTCGCCCTCGGCATCGACATCTCCTCGGCGGCCGTCTCGCACGCCAGGGCGCTCGGGCTGCCTGTGCTGCGGCGCTCGGTCTTCGACCGGCTTCCCGCCGAGGGCGCGTGGGGCGCCGCTGTGCTGCTCGACGGCAACATCGGGATCGGCGGCGACCCGCGGCTCCTGCTCGCGCGCGCGTCCGCCATGCTCGGCCCCGGCGGCCGGATGCTCGTGGAGACGCACGCCGAACCGTCCAGGTTCGCCAGTTTCGACGCTCAGCTCGTGCATCCCTCCGGCGGGCGGAGCGCCTGGTTCCCGTGGGCGGAGGTCGGTGCGGACGCTGCCGGCGCGTTCGCCGCCGACCTCGGGATGAACGTCAGGACCGTCGAGACCGGCGGGCGGACCTTCGTGCTCGCCAGCCGATGACCGCAGAGGCGAGCGCGACCAGCACGACGATCGCCACCCAGAGCACGGCGAGCCTCTGGCCGTAGTCGCCGGGGACGACCGTCGGGTTTCTCGGCCGTCGCGCCTGCGCGATCAACTCAGGAACGACCATCGCCGTCAGCAGGGCGCCGACCGCGAGCCCGAGCTCGACGACCGTCACGACGGCGGACGGCAGCCGCCGTCCGGCACGGCGCAAGACAGCATCCACGACCGTCACCACGGGCACCAGCACAGCGTCGTGGACGATCACCGCGCCGGCGAGCCAAACGACCACTCCGGCGATCTCGCCGACGGTCAGGTCGATGGCGAAGAAAACGACCCCGCATCCGATCAGCGCGATGCCGACCGCCGCCACGAGGCGTCGCGCCCCGATCACGCCAACACCTCGATGGAACTCAGCCACTTGGTCTGCAGCACGCCCGGCCTGCCCGGCGCGATCACTCTGGCCGGATAGCCGTGGTCGAGGTCGAGCGGCTCGCCGTTGAGGCGGAGGGCGACCAGAGTCGTGGGGTCCTGGGCGAACTCGGGTCCCATCGTCGTCACCCGGTACGGGCCGCGCTGCTGCAGGCTGGCGATCCGGATGCTCGCGTCCGTGGGCGCGCCGACCAGGCGCAGGAGGTCGCTCATCCGCACGCCGCCCCAGTCGGCCGTGGTGCTCCACCCCTCCACGCACGCGATCGGCAGCGTGCCAGCAGCGGCGGGAATGCCGTGCAGGTCGGCGAGCGTGAGGCGCCGGATGCTGGCGCCGTTCGCGACGGTCAGCCGCCAGTCGTCCGCTCCCGCCGCCATGACCACCCCTGCGGCCTTCGCCGTCACGTTCACGGGGAGCGCCTGCGGACCGAGGCGCTGGACGCGCGGGGCGAAGAGGTTGAGCGGTGCGAGCCAGCCGAACGACTGTCCGGCGGTGAGCGCCACCGCGGTCACGGCGGACGCTGCGATGGTGCCGAGCACCGCGCGGCGGGTGATGCCGTCGTCAGCCGCCATCGGTGACGCTCCGATCCTCTGCTCGGCTCCTGCGGCGCCAGTACCGCGCGATCGTCGGGAGCTTGACGGCGATGTGCACGGCGATCGAGCCGACGAGCACCCACGCCAGCGCGTAGTGCGTCTGGCGGAAGGGGAACGGGAAGGGATACCACTGGTACGTGTTGATCAGCCCGATCACCGGCTCCACCAACGCGCTCGACACGAGGAGCGCGATCGAGCCCCGCTCGACGGCCTCGCGAAGCGACCGGATGGGCGGCCAGACGAACAGCCGGGGGTAGACCGTCCACAGCTTGCCGAGCAGCAGCGGGAAGATCGCGACGCCCACGGTGATGTGCAGCCCCTGCGTGAAGGCGTAGAAGTCCGGCCAGGTGGGGAACCGCATCCCGGGCAGCGGCTCTTGCAGCAGGTGGCTGTAGACGCCGGTGACGAAGCAGGTCAGGAAGGCGATGGCGAGCAGCCGGCCGATCACCACGGTGGCTCGTGCCGTGCGAGCGGGCGCGGCGAGCACCGCCTGGGCGCGCGTCATCCGCTGGGCGATGACGCCGGAGAGCCGCTCGGTGACCGACATGCTCTCGATTGTGATCCGGACCGGCTGCTCGCGGCGGCGGCAAATCTTACGATCCCCGAACGAGGTGCCCGAGCGGCGGTCCGCGGCAGCGCGGAGCGGTGAGACTTTCGGTGTGAAGGTCACCGTCCTGCCCGTGCTGGCCGTCTCCGTGCTGCTCGCGGCGCTGGTGACGGTCACCGCTGTGTCGACGGCGACCGTCGACGGCTTCGCGCCGGGCGGCGGAGCGACGCTCGGCGTCACGACCGGTGTGGCCTGGGCGCTCGCGGTGGCCGCCTTCCTCCTCCTGCTGCTGGTCCGCGGTCGCGCAGTGCTCATCCTGGTGCTCGCCGGCTCGGCAGCGCTCGGCGTCGCCGCCCTGGCCGGTCCGCCCAACCTCAGCACGGACTCCGCGCGCTACGCCTGGGACGGCATCGTGCAGAACCACGGCGTCTCCCCGTACGCGCACGTGCCGGCGTCCGACGCACTGGATCAATACCGGGTGCCGTGGCTGTTCCCCGCCCCGGCCGACGGCGCCGACGGCGCGGAGCACTGCACCGGCTCGCGGATCGAGCAGACCACGAGCATCCCAAGCGGTGGGACGCTCTGCACCGCTCTGAACCGCCCCCATGTGCCGACCATCTACCCGCCGGTCGCCGAGGGCTTCTTCGCCGCGGTGCGTTCGGTAGTCCCCGACGACGCCGAGTATCTTCCGCTGCAGGTCGCCGGTCTGCTGCTGAGTTCCGCCACCACCGTGCTGCTCGTACTCGGGATGCGCAGACGCGGCCTCGACGTCCGCTGGGCCGCCGTCTGGGGCTGGTCGCCGTTCGTCGCGGCCGAGGCGGTGACCAACTCCCACGTGGATGCGCTCGGTGTCTTCCTCATCGTGGCCGCCACGTTCGCGGCGGTGCCGGTCTCCGTCGGCGCGCGCGACGGTCTGAGCCGGCGGCGCGCCCTGCTGGTCGGCGTGGGGATCGGGCTGGCGATGGCGACCAAGTTCGTGCCGGTCATCGCGGCCCCACCCCTCGCGAGGCGACGCCCGGTCGGCGTCGGCGCCTCGGCCGTGCTCACGTTCGCGCTCACCTACGTGCCATACGTCGCGATCACAGGCTGGTCGGTCCTCGGCTATCTCCCCGGGTACCTGAGCGAGGAGGGCTACGACAGCGGCTCCCGCTTCGCGCTGCTGTCCGGCGTACTGCCCGGTGCCGCGGCGACGGTCGTGGCCGCCGCGCTCATCCTGGCCGCACTGATCGCCTCGTGGTGGTTCGCCGACCCGGCGCAGCCGTGGGTCGCGCAGGTCGTCTCCATCGGTGCCGTCCTGCTCATCGCGAGCCCGGCCTACCCCTGGTACGCGCTGGTCCTCGTGCCGTTCATCGCCCTCAGCCGCCGCTGGGAATGGCTCGTGGTGCCGTTGGCGCTCAGCGTGCGGACGCTCGTGCCCGGCGGCGTGGGGGCGACGCTCGTCATCCTCGCCGCCGCCGTCTTCGCGGGCGGCGCCACGGTCGTGCGGTGGCGGCGGCGACCCACCAGACCCGCGGCGGCGACGCTGGAGCCCGCATCCCTGACGAAGGAGACACCATGACAACAGCAGCGATCGGAGTGATCGGCGGCTCCGGCCTGTACCGGCTGTTCGACCGCGGAGGCGCCGAGAGCATCGCCGTCGATACGCCGTACGGCCCACCGGCGGGTCTGGTGACCATCGGTGAGCTCGGCGGTCGCCGGGTGGCGTTCATCGCCCGCCACGGCGAGCGCCACTCGCTGCCGCCGCACCGGGTGCCGTACCGTGCGAACGTCTGGGCGCTCGCCTCGCTCGGCGTGCGCGCCATCGTGACGTCGTCCGCCGTCGGCGGCATCTCGGCGCGCGCGACGCCCGGCGCCTTCCTCGTTCCCGACCAGCTCATCGATCGCACCCACGGCAGGCCGGACACGTTCTTCGACGGGACGGATGTGCAGCATCTGCCCGCCGCCGATCCGTTCGACCCCGCCATGCACGAGATCGCGGTCGGAGCCCTGCGCGCGCTCGGCGAGCGGGTGATCCCGGACGGGACGAGCGTGGTCATCCAGGGGCCGCGATTCTCGACCAGGGCGGAATCCGCCTGGTTCCGTGCGGCCGGGGCCGACATCGTCAACATGACCCAGTATCCGGAGGCCGTGCTCGCCGCGGAACTGAACATCGGCCTGGCGACCATCTCGTTCATTACCGACACGGATGCGGGCACCGCAGACGGCGACACGGCGGAGTCGGCGGACGCCGCCCTGGTGCTCGAGCGGATGGCGAACGCCGGGCCGCGCATCCGGGCCGCCATCGCGGCGACCGTGGCGGCCGTGCCGGACGGGTACCGCGCCCGGCGGCTGATCCCGGAGGCGGCGGTCGAGCGGGTGCTCTCCGCGCCTGTGCGACGGGATGCGCTGGAGGACGCCCGATGACGCACCTGCTCGTCACCGGCGGGCTCGGCTTCATCGGCTCGCACATCGTCGAACGCGCCGTCGACCGCGGCTGGCGGGTGACGGTCATCGACTCCCTGCGGCCGGATGTGCACGCCGATGCCGCCGTTCCGGAGTGGTTCGACGGGTTGCGCGGCGACGTCGACCTGGTCGTCGGAGACGCGGGCGACACCTCCGTCGGGTTACTGCGCTCCGTGGATGCCGTCTGCCATCAGGCCGCGAAGGTCGGGCTGGGCGTCGACTTCTCCGACGCGCCGGACTACGTCGCGTCGAACGTCGGTGTCACCGCGAGGCTGCTCGCGGCGATGGCGGGCGCCGGGCTGCGCCGCCTCGTGCTCGCCTCGTCGATGGTCGTCTACGGCGAGGGCCTCTACCGCGACGGCGGAGTCGTGCGACAGCCCCCGGAACGGTCGGTCGCCGATCTCGATGCGGGCCGTTTCGACCCCCTGGACGCGGACGGCCGGCCTCTGGAGCCCCTGCTCATCGCGGAGGACGACCCCGCCGATCCGCGCAACGTGTACGCCGCCAGCAAGCTGGCGCAGGAACACCTCGCCCGCTCGTGGGCCCGGTCGACGGATGGTCGCGTCGTGGCCTTGCGCTACCACAACGTCTTCGGCACCCGGATGCCCATCGGCACGCCGTATGCGGGGGTCGCCTCGATCTTCCGCACGAGTCTCGCGGCCGGACGTCCGCCGCGCGTGTTCGAGGATGGCGGCCAGCGCAGAGACTTCGTGGACGTGCGCGATGTCGCCGATGCCAATCTGGGTGCGGTCGAGCGGCTGGGAGACCGGCCGGACGGCACCGCCCGCGCGTACAACGTCGGCAGCGGCGTTGTACGCACGATCGGAGACTTCGCCCGCGCGCTCTCCGAGGCGACGGGAGGCCCGGCGCCGATCGTCACCGGCGAGTACCGGCTCGGGGATGTGCGTCACATCACCGCATCGTCCGAGCGCATAGCGACCGAACTCTCCTGGCGGGCCGAGCGTCCGTGGCCCGAATCGATCGAGGCGTTCGCCGCCGGTCCCACCCGGCAGCGCGCCGCGGTCGTCGGCTGAGCGCCTAGCGGAGCTTCTTGGCGGCCAGCTTGCGCGCCTTCTCGGCGTTCTTCTTGGCCTCCGAGCGCGCCTTCTTCACGTTGGGGTCGTTCCAGAACGACGTGGCCGCCGAGGTGATCTGGTCGTAGCGCTCACGTCCGGCGCGCGCGCCGAGGACGTAGGCGATGCCCGCGATCACGAGGATGAGCAAAAACTTGGGACGCATCGGTTCTCCTGACTGTGTCGCCCCGACGGTAGCCCTCAGGCCGTTCCCTGTGAACCCCGTCGCCGGAACAGCAGCTGCAGGAGCAGGTGCAGCGGCCTGCCGAGGAACAGGACGAGCAGCCAGAACAGGCCGACCGTGGGGAAGAGCACCGCGAGCACCAGGGCGACAGCCAGCAGGATGGTCGGGGACAGGCTGCGCAGCAGGTCGATGCTCTCGAGCGCGCCCTCCCTCAGCAGGTCAGGATGCCGCACCAGGTGCAGCTCGATGAACCACGTGGCGAGGCTCGCGACCACCATGTTGCCGATGTAGACCGCATCCACGTCGCCGCGGTCGCCCCCGATGGCAGAGACGAGGTTGGTGGCGAACGGGATGAAGACGATCGAGGCCAGCCAGAGGAAATTGAGCCAGATCATCGTGATCGAGTAGTCGCGGACCCGTTCGAAGACCTGGTGGTGGATGATCCAGAACCGGCCGATCACCACGAACGAGATGCCGAAGCCGAGCAGTTCGCCCTGGTGGTCGCCGATGAACGCGCCGACCGACTGGTGCTCGATGTCCGCCGCCACGTCGACGAGCGGCAGGATCAGCAGGGTGATCGCGATGGCGACCGCCGCGTCGGAGAAGTTGACGAGCCTGTCGAGGCCGCGCTCGGTCCTGAGGACTGTCATGCCAGTATTCTGCCGGGTCGACTGCCAGACTTGCAGCCGTGGGGACTCTTCTTCTGGCCGGCGCGCTCGCGCTCGCCTTCTCGCTCTTTCTGACACCGCTCTTCGTCCGGCTGTTCACGCGGCTCGAACTCGGCCAGTTCATCCGGGACGACGGCCCGCAATCGCACCACTCCAAACGGGGCACGCCGACGATGGGCGGCATCGTCATCCTGCTGGCGACGCTGTTCGGGTTCTTCGTCGCCGCACTCGTCAACGGTGGAGACGGCATCTCGCCGTCGTCGCTCCTGGTGCTTCTCATGTTCGTCGGGATGGCGGCGGTCGGGTTCGTCGACGACTTCCTCAAGGTGCACAACCAGCGCAGCCTGGGGCTCGGCGGCTGGGCCAAGATCGGCGGCCAGGCGGTGGTCGCGACCGTGTTCGGCGTGCTCGCCCTGCAGTTCCCTGATGCCTCAGGACACACCCCGGCGTCCACGGCGATCTCCGCCGTGCGTGACATCCCCGCACTCGACCTCGCGCGCATCGCGACGGCGGTGCCGGTGGTCGGGATCGTGCTCTACCTGATCTGGGTGAACGTCCTCGCCTCGGCGACCACGAACGGCGTGAACCTCGCCGACGGGCTCGACGGCCTCGCGACCGGCGCATCCATCCTCGCCATCGGCTCGTATGTGCTCATCGGTTTCTGGCAGTTCAACCAGTCCTGCTCCAACGCGAACATCCGGCCGGAGAACCTGGCCAGGTGCTACCCGACGAGCGATCCGCTCTCCCTCGCCGTGGTGGCCGCAGCCATCTGCGGCGCACTCATCGGCTTCCTGTGGTGGAACACCAACCCGGCGAAGATCATCATGGGCGACACGGGATCCCTCGGCCTCGGCGGTGCGCTGTGCGCCCTGGCGATCGAGTCGCACACCGAGCTCCTCCTCATCCTGATCGGCGGCCTGTTCGTCATCGAGGCGGGATCGGTCATCGTCCAGCGGGCGTACTTCAAGGCGACGCACGGCAGGCGCCTGTTCCCGATGACCCCGATCCACCACAGCTTCGAGCTGATGGGATGGGCAGAGGTGACCATCGTGGTCCGGTTCTGGATCATCGCCGGCGTGCTCATCGCGGTCGGCGTCGGGACGTTCTACTTCGAGTGGCTGAGCTAGCGCCCACGCCGAAACGACAGCCGGTCAGTCGAGGCCGAGCGACTTCTTGATGACGGCCTCCGGGTCGACCGTGGTCGCCGCGGATTCTGTCGCCTGCTGGTTGGCCTCGGTGATCGCGCGGATGACCTCGTCGCGCTGGATGCGGACCCCGCGCGGTGCGTCGATGCCGATCCGGATGCCGTCGCCGCGCGCATCCAGGATCGTCACGACGATGTCGTCGCCGATGAGCACCCGCTCCCCGACCTTGCGCGTCAATACCAGCATTGCTTCAGCCTAGCGGGGCGCGTCGTCCAGCCACAGGACGGGAAAGCCCAGCGCATCCACCGACTCCGGCGTGCTGGTGAAGGCGGCACCGGATGCGGCGATCCCGTCGACCGCGAGCACCGCATCCACTGCGGCCACCCAGGCGGCGGTGTCCTCGGCTTTGCGGGACGCGTCGACGGCCACCCAGACCTGATCGGGCGCGATCCCGGCGAGCGATTCGGCGAGCGCGGGCAGGTCGTCCGCGCCGTGCTCCAGGCCGTATGCGGCGATCACCGAGCGCTCCCTGCGCACCCCGTCCGCCCTGGCACGCAGTGCACCGCGGCGGTCGTCGACGCGCGGGGCGGCGGCGCGGGAGCAGCCGCCCGGCCGCACCTCTGCGTCCTCGACCGAGGCGGAGAAGACACGGGATGCGGAGACAGCGTCCGCGCCAAGTCCGACGACGAGCGTGAGGTCGCCGCGTCCGCGCAGGCGGGCAGGCGGTGCGGACGCGTGCGAGGGCGAGTCGGGCGGTGCGGGTGCGGGTGCGGGCGGTGAGACCGGAACGGCCTCCGCGGCCTCCTGCCGGGCTACGAGCGCGGCCTGCAGCCGCTCATCCAGCTCCGGCGGCTCGGGCATCTCCGGCGACTCCTGCGTCTCCGGCGCCAGCGCGCCGGACTCCGTCTCCCCCACCACGCGCACGAGATCGTCGAGGATCGCCGCGAACGCCGCCGACGAGGTGGACACCGCGGGCAGCACCTCCTCCTCGGCGTCGCCGCCGTACTCCGCAGCGTCCACCCACTCAGGCCGCGATCGGCTCCACAACGCGCACCACCCCCACCGTCTCGATCTGCGCAGGCACGGACGTGACCTCCTGGTACGACAGCACCGCAAGGCCGCTCAGCTGCCCGGCCACCAGCCGCCGGATCGCCGGTCGCAGAGCGGGGGCGCAGACCAGGATCGCGGAGACGCCTTGGTCGTCGAGCTGCGCGGCCGTCTGCCGCAGCGAGCTGAGCACCGCTTCGAGTCGCACCGGGTCGAGCACGATCTGTGTGCCGAACTCCGAGGGCCGCAGACCTTCGAGCATGGCCTGTTCGAGGCCGGGGTCGATCATGATGACCCGCAGCGTCGACCCGTCCAGGTGCGGTGCGACGACCGCAGGGCCGAGGGCGGACCGCGCGGCCTCCACCAGCCCCTCCGGGTCGTTCGAAGTCTTCGCCCGCAGCGCGAGGGCCTCCAGGATGCGCGGCAGGTCGTTGATCGCGACCTGCTCGATCAGCAGCCCCTGAAGCACCCGCTGCACCTCGGCGAGGGTCAGCAGGTTCGGGATCAGCTCGTCCACAGCAGACGGGCTCACCTGCTTCACGCCCTCGGTGAGCTGGCGCACGTCCTCGCGGGTGAGCAGCCTGGCCGCGTTCGCGGTGATGATCGACGACAGGTGCGTGATGAGCACGGAGACGCGGTCGATCACGGTCGCACCGCCGAGCTCGGCGCTGTGCCGCATCTCGCTCGGGATCCACTTCGCGCCCAGCCCGAAGACCGGCTCGACCGTCGGGGTGCCCGGCAGCGCATCCAGTGCGTCGCCGAGTGCGAGCACCCGCCCGCTCGGCGCCTGACCGCGCCCGGCCTCCACGCCGGCGATCTTGATCACGTAGGTGGAGGGCGGCAGGTCCGCGCTGTCCCTGGTGCGCACGGGCGGCACGATGATGCCCAGTTCGAGCGCGATCTTGCGGCGCAGGGCGCGCACCCGGGCGAGCAGGTCGTCCGACGCTCCGCTGACGATGTCGACCAGGTCGGGCGCGAGAGTGATCTCCAGGGCGTGCACGCGCATCTGCTCCAGCAGATCGTCCGTGGTCTCCCCCTTGCCGGCGTTCGCGACGGCGGCCTGCGCCGCCTGCGCCTTCTTCGCAGCGGCCTGCGAGTTCTTGAGCCGCTGCGCCGCGAGGATCAGGAACGCGCCGACCAGCACGAACGGGATGGGCGGCATCCCGGGGATGAGCGCCATCACGATGGCCGCGCATCCGGCGATGGTCAGGGCGTTGCGCGACTGGCTGAGCTGTCCGCTCGCCGTCGTGCCGATGTCGGCCTCCGCGTTGGAGCGCGTGACGATCATGCCGGTGGAGACCGCCATCAGCAGCGCGGGGATCTGCGTGACCAGTCCGTCTCCGATGGTCAGCAGCGTGTACGAGTTGACCGCGTCGCCGATCTCCATGCCGCGCTGGATCATGCCGATGGCGATACCGCCGACCACGTTGATGACGATGATCAGGATGCCCGCGATGGCGTCGCCCTTGACGAACTTGGATGCGCCGTCCATCGCCCCGTAGAAGTCCGCCTCCGCCGACACCTCTGCACGGCGGGTGCGGGCCTGCTCCTCGGTGATGAGCCCGGCGTTGAGGTCGGCGTCGATCGCCATCTGCTTGCCGGGCATGGCGTCGAGGGTGAAGCGGGCGCCCACCTCGGCGACGCGCTCGGCACCCTTGGTGACCACGATGAACTGGATGACGATCAGGATGAGGAACACCACGGCGCCGATGATGATGGAGCCGCCCACCGCCACATGCCCGAACGCCTGGATGACCTGGCCGGCGTATCCGTCGCCGAGCACCAGGCGGGTGGATGCGACGTTGAGGCCCAGCCGGAACAGGGTCGCCACCAGCAGCAGCGACGGGAAGACCGAGAAGTCGAGCGGCTTCTTGACGAACATCGTGGTGAGCAGGATGACCAGCGCCAGCATGATGTTGACGATGATGAGCGTGTCCAGCAGCCAGGCGGGCACAGGGACCACGAGCAGCATGATGATGCCGACGACCCCGATGGGCACGGCGACTTTGGTGGTGGTCGATCTCATCAGATGCCTCCCAGGATCGGGGTCATGGTGTGGGTTCCGTATGCGGAGCCGCGGGCCTTCAGCGACATGACGAACGCGAGCACCCTCGCCACCTGGTTGTAGAGGTCGACGGGGATCTCGTCGCCCAGCTGGCATCCGGCGTGCAGCGCGCGGGCGAGCGGGATGTCCTTCACGATCGGCACGCGCTCCTCCTCCGCCTTCTCGCGGATGCGCTGCGCGATCGTGCCGGAGCCCTTCGCGACCACGCGCGGGGCCGACTTGCCGGGCTCGTACTTGATGGCGATGGCGATGTGCGTCGGGTTGACGAGCACCACATCCGACATCGCGATGGCGGCGATCATCCTGTTGCGGCTCATCGCGAGCTGGCGGGAGCGGCGCTGCGACCGGATCAGCGGGTCGCCGTCGCTGTTCTTCTGCTCGTCGCGCACCTCGCGCTTGGTCATGCGGGTCTGCTTGCGGTTGCGGCGCATCACGACGAGCACGTCGAGCCCTGCGAGCACCAGGCCGGCGCCGACCGCGGCCTGCAGCAGGCCGGTCGCGCCGCTGGTCGCGGCGGCGAGCAGGGAGTTCAGGGACAGGCTGCCCGCGGTCAGCAGCACGGGCATGAGCCCCTGCACCACGAGGTAGAGGCCGACGGCGACGACCGCGGACTTGAGCAGGGTCTTCGCGCCCTCCCAGAGCGCGCGCATCCCGAACACCCTGGCGACGCCCTTGACGATGTTGAACTGCTCGTACTTGCCCTCGAGCTTCTTGAGGTGCACGCCGCCCTGGGCGGCCGCCGCGCCGATGATCGCGATGGCGGCGACAGCCAGCAGCGGGCCGATGGTGCCCAGGATGCTGCCGAGCCCGTCCCCGAGGGCCTTCAGCGCTGCCGCAGGGTCAGGGTTCTCGATGATGGAGCGCACGGTGAACAGCTGGTCGACCCCTGCGCTGCTGCCGAGGCCGATGGTGAACGGCAGCATCACGGCCGCCGCCCCGACGCCCACCCACGCGGTGAGGTCCATCGACTTGCCGAGGCGGCCCTTCTCGCGGGCCTCCTTCATCCGCTTGTCGGTCGCCTGTTCTGTGCGTTCCTGCGCGTCGCTCATCGGCCCACCCCCAGCATCGTCTTGACAGCGGTACCGGTCAGGCCCTCGACGACCCCCGGTAACGCAACGAACAGCACCGCGGAGAGCACGACGGTGAGCATGATCTTCAGCGGGAAACCGAGCGAGAACGCGTTGAGCGCCGGCGCCACACGCGTGAGCAGGCCGAGGCCGACGTCGGCCAGGAACAGCACCACGATGAGCGGCCCGGCGATCTGCACAGCGGCCACGAACATCTGCGTCACCCCGGTGACCATCTGCTTGGCGGGGTCGGAGAGGTCGATGCCCGCCGCCAGCGGGATGGCGTCGTACGAGCGGATCAGGCCGCCGATGATGAGCTGGTACGCACCGGATGCGAACAGCAGCGCCAGCGCCGTCATCTGGAACAGCCGGGTGAACTGGGCGCCGTTGATCATCGACTGCGGGTCGAACGCCTGCGCCAGCTGGAAGCCGCCGAACAGGTCCACCAGGCTGCCGGCCGACTGCACGGCGGCGAACACCAGGTAGACGAGGAAGCCGAGCGTCGCGCCGACCGCGAGCTCCCGCAGCAGATCGACGAGGAACATCCCGATGTCTGCGGAGTGGTACCCCGCAGCGACCCGCGGGGCGACGGCCACGGCGAGGCCGATGGCGAGCATCCCTTTGATCTGGGCGGGGATGCCGTTGTAGGAGAACGGCGGCGCGATCACCAGGAACGCGACCATGCGCAGCGACGCCAGCGCGATGGCCTCGATGGTGGACAGGTCGATGGGGATGTACATCAGCCGCCGCCCAGCAGCGACGGGATCTTCTCGAACAGCACGTTCGTGAACGTGATCAGCTCGGAGATCATCCAGTGTCCGCAGACGATGAGCGCCACGCCGACAGCCGCAGCCTTCGGCACGAACGAGAGCGTCACCTCCTGGATCTGGGTGATCGACTGCACCAGGGAGATGGCGAAGCCGACCACGAGCGCCGTGACCACGATCGGGGCGGCCAGCTTGGCGGTGATCATCAGGCCCTGCATGGCGATGTCGAGGACCGCGTTCGCGTTCATCCGCCACCCCGATAGCTCGTGATGAGGCTCGTGATGACGAGGCCCCAGCCATCCACCAGCACGAACAGCAGGATCTTGAACGGCAGCGAGATCATCACCGGCGGGAGCATCATCATGCCCATCGACATCAGCGCGGCGGAGACGACCATGTCGATCACCAGGAACGGCACGAAGATCACGAAGCCGATGATGAACGCGGCCCGCAGCTCCGAGATCATGAACGCCGGGATGAGGGTGAGCATCGGGACGGCGGACGGGCTCGCCGGGTTCGGGCGCCCGGCCGCACGCGTCATCAGCGCGATGTCCTCCTCGCGGACGTGCGCCAGCATGAAGCCCCGCAACGGCCCCTCGGCCAGATGCACCGCCGCGGTGAAGTCGATGTGGCCGTTCAGGTACGGCTGCACGGCCGTGTTGTTGATGTCGATCAGCACCGGGCTCATGATGAACAGGCTGAGGAACAGGGCGAGGCCGGCGAGCACCTGGTTCGGCGGGATCGACGGCAGCGCGAGGGCGTTCCTGGTGAGAGCCAGGACGACGAAGATCTTGGTGAACGACGACATCATCAGCAGCAGCGCGGGCGCGACGGACAGCAGGGTGATGCCCAGCAGGGTCAGGATGGCCGCGGACGGTGTGCCGTTCGGTCCGTTGATGTCGATGGTGACGCCGCCGGTGCCTCCGCCGGGACCGGCCGGACCGGTCGGGGTGGGGACGGGCTCAGGCACCATCGGCAGCGGGGCTGCGTGCGCGACGTTCGCCGTGAGCAGCACCATGGCGACCGCCGAGATGATGGCGAGCACGATCGCGATCACGAACCGTGGGGAGCGGATCAGCCGCCCGGCCGCGGCGATCACTTCTTGGGCCGCACCGCCGAGCTCGCCTGCCTCCACGTTGCCGGTGACAGGATCGAGCCCTTGAGGGCCTCGTCGAATACGGAGGCGCGTCCCTGCGCCGTCAGGTAATCGGCATCCTGCCTGGAGTTCTTCGCGGGCTTCACGGCGCCCACCTGCCGTCCTGCTGCTGCGGACGGGAGCGCATCCTGCGCGTCGTCCTGGGCGGTCATGGGGTGGTCTTCGATGGGGGTCCGGTGGTCGAGCTGGCTCTGCTGGCTGACCGGGCTCTGCGGGTTAAGGGGCTTGGCGAACGTTTGCCGCACGCGGGCGATCGGGGTGACCTCCGCCTCCAGGTCGACCGGGCGGTCACCGGAGGCGAGCACGTTGACGTTCCGCTCCGTGACGCCGAGCACGAACCGGGTGCCGTCCACATCCACCACGACGACCGACGCCTTCGAGCCGACGCCCTGGCGGCCGACCACGGTCACGGCGTTGCCGCGGCGCACGCCGCGCTTGCCCTTGGTGACGCGCCGTTGCACGTACCAGAGCAGAGCGACGATCACGCCGAGAACGACGAGAACGCGCAAGGCGACGAACAGGGTGTCCACGAAAAGTCAGTCCAGGTCTTCCGAAGCGTCGAGGATCTTGGTGATGCGCACCGCGTAGTCCTGGTCGACGACCACGATCTCGCCGTGCGCGATCAGACGGCCGTTGAGCAGCACGTCCGCGGGCGACCCGGCGGAGCGGTCCAGTTCGATGACCGCGCCGGGCTCCATCGCGAGCACGTCGCGCACGGGCATCCTGGTGCGGCCGATCTCCACCGTCAACGCCATCTCGACGTTGCTGATGCGGCCCAGCTTCCCCGCGATCGACCCCGAGCCGAGGTCGCGCTCGTTCGCGCTCGCACGTCCCCGGATGGCGAACCAGCCGACGATCCCGGATGCACCGGCCAGCTCGAACACGACGGTTCCCGCGTCCTCGAACAGCTGGGTCGCGTCCTCGACCCGCGCGTCGTCGAGCACCCCGGCGCCGAGCGTGTCGCTGGCCGCCTCGATGGCGGGCTGCAGCACATCCTGGATGGCGACGACGGGCGAACCGTCCGCCGCGTCGTCGACGATGCTCGGCGCATCCAGCAGCACGACGGCCAGATCGGCGGACACAGCGCCGACGAAGCTGGCGACCACGGCGCTGCCGGTCGCCCCGGCGAACGCGCCGAGCGTGTGCAGGCGCGGGGTCAGCGGCGTGCCCGTCGGCAGGACGCCGACGAGGGCGTTCGCCGCGGCGAGCGCATCGGATGCGCTCAGGGCGGACGCCGTACCGGTGGTGGTCATGCTCATGGTCTGTCAGTCCTCTGTGTTCACGATCACGCACGCCAGGCGCGAGCCGCTGGAGCCCAGCGCTGCACCGGCGACGGGGTGGCCCCCGACGGCGAGATCGAACGGTCGGTGTTGCGGATGCGGGATCGGGAGCAGGTCGCCGACGGCGAGCCCGAGCACGACGCTCGGCTTGACCCGTGCGGGGGTGAGCCGCAGGGAGACGTCGACGGGCACGTGGGCGAGCTGCGCATCCAGGAGCTCGCGTGCGTCGTCGGCACTGCTGGTCGGGTTGGTCTCCCCCAGCTGAGGGAGCAGGACGATGGCGGGAAGGGCCAGCGTCGCCGGTGCGACGTTCTCCCCCACCCGCAGCTCGAAGGTGGCGACGATCATCAGCTCCGCGGTGGCCGCCGCCTGCGCGAACTGCGAGTTGTACTGGATGGCGTCGACGCCGATCGGCGTGACCAGCAGGGCGCCCAGCGAATACCGCAGGTCTTCGAGCGCGTCGTCCATCAGCCGCCGCACGAGCGCGTGCTCGATCTGCGTGAAGGTGCGCTCGGCATCCACTGGGTTGCCCGTTCCGCCCAGCATCGCGTTCACCCAGGACAGGGCGGCGACGGTCGGGAACTGGATGACGCCCTTCGGCGCGATGCCGTCGAGCTCGCAGAGCACCATCGCGGTGGTCGCGGGCAGCGATGCGGCGTACTCGTCGTACGTCTGCATGGCGACGGACTCGCACTCCACCTGGCTGAGCACCCGCACCTTGGCGGTCAACTGCGTCGCCCACTGCCGCGCGAACGTCTCGAACGCGAGCTCGAGCACCCGCGAGTGCTCGCGCGCCAGCGTCGTCGGACGCCGGAAGTCGTACACCGGCGCCTCTGGCGCAGTCTCAGGAGCGTGCAGGGTGGTCACGGTGCCGACTATCGGCGGGGAGGGGGGATGCGTTAGGGACTATTCTCTCTTTGCCACTTGTTTGTATAGAATGCGAACATGTTGATCCGTCTGGAGGCCGAGTCCGCCGCGTCGTTCGCCGAGCAGATCGTCGCGCAGGTGCGGCTCGGCGTGGCCGGCGGCGAGATCCGCGTCGGAGAACGTCTGCCGTCCGCGCGGGAGCTGGCGGGGTCGCTCGGAGTGAACATGCACACGGTGCTGCGCGCGTACGACACCCTGCGCGAGGCCGGGGTGATCGACCTGCGGCGCGGGCGAGGCGCTGTCGTCGTGGCCGGTGACACCGCCTCCGTGCGCACCGTCTTCGAGGCGGCGGCGTCCCTCGTCGCCGAGGCCGCGAAGGCCGGGATCAGCTCGACAGAGCTCTCCGTGATCATCAAGGGGATCGCATGAGCCGCCGCGGAGCTGTCCGCCGCAGCATCGCGGTCGCCCTCGCTCTGGTGCCGCCGGCCTGGCTGATCATCACGGCCGTGACCGTCGGCCCGAAGCTCGGCTCCCGGATGGCGTCCCACTGGTCCGGAACGGGCACCCCTGACGGTTTCGCGGACACCTGGCCCACGTTCTGGATGTTCGCAGCGATCGTCACCGGTCTGACGGCCGGTGCGATCGCCCTCGTCGTCGCCGCGCGGACCACACCCCAGGCCCGGATGTGGGTGGGCATCGTCGTGGGCCTGGCCGGGCTGACCGCCCTCGCCTGGACGGCATCGGCGGAGGCCACAGCTGCGGCCGCGACACCCGAGGAGGCCGTGCTCGGCGCCCGGCTCCTTCTGCTCATCCCCGTCGTGGGGCTCGGGGCGCTGGCGTTCCTTTTCGTTCCTCCCACAGAGGGGCAGACGGACAGCGATGGCGACAGCGACGACGACCGGCGCGAGCGCCCGACCCCTCCGCTGCGCTCGGGCGATCGGCTGGTCTGGTCCGGCACCACCGGCAGCGCGTGGTTCGGCGCGCCGGCCGCCGCACTGATCGCTGGCGGGATCCTGTGCCTGGTCGCCGCCATCGCGACACCGGCGCTGATCGCCGCCGCGACCTTCCTGCTCCTGCTGGGATGCACGCTCCTTCTGCTCGCGAGCGTGCGGCTCGTCGTCGACGCCCGGGGCATCCGGCTCGTCTCCACGGTCTTCCGCATCCCGCTCATCCGGGTGAAGCTGGACGACATCGACGCGGTGTCGGCCGAGCAGATCAGCCCACTCCGCTGGGGCGGCTGGGGCTTCCGGATCTCGACGAGGGGCATCGCGTACGTCACGCGCAAGAGCGAAGGCATCGTGATCACCCGGCGTCGCGGCGCGGATGTCGCGATCACCATCGGCGCCGCCGAGCAGGCCCGCGCGGCGGCCGAGCTCCTGGTCGACCAGCACCGGGCAGGGATGCGCCGAGCCGACTGACCTCGGCGGCCGGAGCGGTTGCCCGCATCCATCGGCCACGCGCCCTTACGCCTGGCCCCCTCCGGCCGATAGTGCCCCTGTGACGGCTCACCCGGAGCCGAGACCAGGATTCGCCCTCATGATCGTCGTCACCCGACTGAACGACAGCCAGTTCGCGGTCAACCCCGACCTCATCGAGCGCATCCACGCGAGCCCGGACACCACGCTCGTGATGGTCGACGGCGCGAAGTTCATCGTGACGGAGAGCATGTCCGAGGTCATCGAGAAGATCGCCGCATACCGGGCACGGGTCATCGCGCTCGCCCACGATCTGCCCACCGCGAACACGCGCCCCTCCGGCGCCCCGCAGCTCGGCCTGGTTCCCCCCGCGGACACCGGCCGTGACGACGAGGCCCCGGATGCGCACCGCGAGCATCCCGAAGCTCGGACCGTTCCCCTCCGCGCAAGGAAGAAGTAATGGATCCCGCAACCATAATCGGCATCGTCCTGGCGTTCGGCGCCGTCGTCGCCATGGTGACGATGGAGGGCGCGCACCTCAGCGCCCTCGTGCTTCCCGCTCCGATGGTGCTCGTCTTCGGCGCCACGTTCGCCGTCGGCATCGCCAGTGGGACGCTCAAAGACTTCATGGTGGCCATGAAGTCCATCCCGCGTGCGCTGCGGGGCAAGATCGAGCCGCCGCAGCAGGTCATCGACCAGGTGGTCGACCTCGCGGAGAAGGCCCGCGCCAACGGACTGCTCGCAATGGAGCAGGAGGCGGACACCATCGACGACCCGTTCCTCAAGCGCGCCCTGCAGAACATCGCGGACGGCACGGACGGCGACGAGCTTCGCGTGCTGCTGGAGGACGAGATCGCCACCAAGTCGAAGAAGGACAGGGTCGCGGCCAAGTTCTTCAGCGGCATGGGCGGCTACGCGCCGACGATCGGCATCATCGGAACGGTCGTCTCGCTCACCCACGTGCTCGAGAACCTGGCGGAGCCCGGCGAACTCGGGCCGATGATCGCGAGCGCGTTCGTGGCGACCCTGTGGGGTCTGCTGTCCGCCAACTTCCTCTGGCTGCCGCTCGGCGCCCGCCTCCGCAGGCTGTCCGAACTGGATGTGGAGCGCATGACCCTGCTGATGGAGGGCGTGCTCGCCGTGCAGTCCGGCAGCCAGCCGCGCCTCCTCGGTGAGCGCCTGCGCGCGATGGTCCCGGATGCCGGCAGCAGCAAGAAGGACGCCAAAGAGCCCAAGGCCGAGAAGCTCAAGGAAGCTGCGTAGCGATGTCCGCACGCCGCCGTCGCAAGCACGAGCCAGAGGAGGAGCACGAGAACGAGGAGCGCTGGATGGCCTCCTACATGGACATGGTCACCGTGCTCATGTGCATGTTCATCGTGCTGTTCGCGATGTCGACGGTGGACCAGAAGAAGTTCGCCGAGCTGAAAGACTCGCTGGCGACCGGGTTCGGGCAGGTGAAGTCGCAGAAGATCGACACGGCCACCGGCGTGATCGTGCCGCCGTCCCAGGTGGACGACAAGGGCAAGAACACCGACCTGGCCCTCGCCCAGCAGGAGGCGCAGAACCTCAAAGACCTGAAGGACCGCATCCTGGCCGCGCTGACCAAGGACGGGCTGCAGGATGCCGTCCAGCTGCGCATCGACGCACGCGGGCTCACGATCGGGCTGGTGGGGAACGAGACGTTCTTCGCCTCCAACCGCGCGGAGCTGAGCGTGCAGGCGACGCAGGTGCTCAACGACATCGGCCCCGTGCTCGCGCCGACGCCGTACCAGGTGTCCGTGGAGGGCCACGCCGACCTGCGGCAGCCTGGCGCCCCGTACCCGACCAACTGGGAGCTCTCCGCCGGGCGCGCGACGAGCGTGCTGCGTCACCTGGTGGAGACGGACGGCTTCCCCCAGGAACGCATCGTCGCCCTCAGCTACGGCTCGGCCCGGCCGTTGGCCAGCGCCACCGGAACGACCGACGCCGATCTCGCCCTCAACCGCCGAGTGGATGTGGTGGTCCTGTCGAACCAAGAGGACGCCATCCGGAAACTCATCCCGCAGGTGCTCGGTTCGACGACCACGGCGTCCGGGTAGCTTCCGCGCTCAGTCCAGCACGACGGGCCGCGTCCGCACCGGCGCCAGCCACGCGGAGACGATGACCGCCGTGATCGACCCCGCCGCCATGATCGCCGCGAGGACCACCACCTGGAACCGTCCGGCTTCGAGCGGTGACACCCCGCCGAAGATCGCGCCGACGAACGCGCCGGGCAACGTGACGAGGCCCGTCGTCTTGGTCTGGTCGACCGACGGGATGAGCGCGGAGTAGACGGCGCCGCGCGCCAGGTCGAGGGTGGACCGTCTGGGGGTGGCGCCGAGCGCGAGCCAGCCTTCGACCTCATCCCAGTGGTCGATGGTCGCCTCGGTGAAGCGGCGTCCGGTGAGTGTCGCGATGCTCATGGCGTTCCCGATCACGATGCCGCCGATCGCGAGCGCGTACCGGGCGGAGAACTCGATGGCCCCGGTGAGGAACACGACGGCGAGCGTCACGACGATGCCGGTCGCCATCGCGACGCCCATCATGGTCGCGTGGTCGACCGACCAGCCGACCCGTCTCGTCGCGGTCGCGGCGGCCACGGAGAACATGACGAGCAGGGCGAGCGCCACCCACACCGGACTGGTGATGACTCCCGCCAGGATCAGGCTGATGACCGCCAGCTGCAGCGCACCGCGGAGGATCGCCAGCAGCGGAGCCCACCGGCGGGGCACCCGGTACACCGTGAGCACGGCGGTGGCCAGCGCGGCGAGCAGCAGCACGCCCAGGATGGTCGGGCCGAGCTCGCGGATGATGGGCACGGGACGAGCATACGGTCGGCGGTCGGCCGTCGACGCCTTCGACGCCTTCTCGCCGGGCTGCGGAGGCCATACCCTCTACTCATGACCGCGCGCATCGCCAACGTCACCATCCACGCGGAGGACCCTGCGGCCCTCGCCCGCTTCTGGAGCGCGGCGATGGGCTATCCGGAGCCGACAGGATGGTCGGACGACGAGCTCGCCACGCTGAAGGCCAACGGGCTGGACGACGACGCGATCGCCTCCCGCGCCGTCGCCTGGGACGGGGACCGCAGCCACCAGCGCTTCTACTTCACCCGCTACCGCCACGAGCGCAGGCAACGCAACCGGATGCACATCGACATCACGCCGTTCGACGACCGTCGGGCATCCCGCGACGAGCTGGAAGCCGAACGCGACCGCCTCGTCTCCCTCGGGGCAACGGTCGAGAAGCCGCTCATCGGTTCGTGGGGGCCATTCGAGGAGTTCGCGATCATGATGCGCGACCCCGAGGGCAACGAGTTCTGCCTGCAGTGAGGAGAGACGATGTTCGGTTCCCGCAAGTTCAATGATGTGATGTCGCAGCTCAGGCCCGACCTCAGCACAGAATCCCTCGGCGTCGGCCCCGATTTCCCCGGCATCGCCCCGAACCCGTCGCTCAGCAGCGAAGCACGGAAGCGCAATGCGGACCTGCGCGCCGGAGCTCTCGCGCTCGGCGTGCTCGTCGACTGGCGGGAGATCAATAACAACCCCCGCGTCGTCCTGATCTTCGACGTGGACACGCCCGGCGGCGTCTCGTTCCGCGGCATCGCGGACGAAACCCTCACGATCACGGAACTGACCAGGCTCGCCCCCGGACAGACCTGGCCCGTGCGCTACCGCCCCGCCGTGATGGACCATTACGTCGCCCTCGCCCGGGATGCCGATCCCATCGAGGTGCAGCGGGTCACTGAGGAGATCGCGCGGCGGAAGTAGACGAGGCTCCGTGATGCACCGGCTCACTCGAGACCAGGTCCGCCGCATCGCCGTTCGGGCGCAGCTGCTCGACGCAGACCGGCCCGACGATGTCGTCGGGATCGCCGAGCAGCTCGGTGCCATCAAGATCGACCCGACGGCCACCATCGCGCCGGCGGAGCACACCATCCTCTGGTCGCGGATCGGCTCCGCGTACGACGGAGGCCAGCTCGCGAAGGCCGTCGAATCGGATCGGCTGCTGTTCGAGTTCGACGGAGCCTTCCGTCCGGTGAGTCTGCTTCCGCTGATGCTGCCGGCCATGCGGCGCTGGCCGCGCAGGGAGAGCAGCCGCCAGTGGCTGGAGGCCAACGACCGTTTCCGGACCGACGTGCTCGCGCGACTGCGGGCCGAAGGTCCGCTGCTGGCCAGCGAGATCCCGGACACCGCCGACGTCGCCCGCCCGCCCGACGGCTGGTCGGGATCGAACCAGGTCGTGCACATGCTCGACTTCCTTCAGCGGCAGGGCGAGGTCGCCGTCGCGGGACGGAACGGACGCCATCGACGCTGGGATCTGGCCGAACGCGTCTACCCGTCCGATCTGCCGGAGTTCGACGACGACGAGGCCGAACGGCTACTGAACGAGCGCAGGCTCCAGGCGGCCGGCATCGCCAAGCAGCGATCGCCCTGGACCCCGGTGGGGGAAGCAGGCGAGCCCGCCACGATCGACGGGATGCGGCAGAAATGGCGCGTCGACCCCGAGGCACTCGCAGCGCTCGAGAAGGACGAAGGCGGCCGCGCCGCGTTCCTCAGCCCGTACGACGGCATGCTCTTCGATCGCCCCCGGCTGCGCGAGATTTTCGAGTTCGACTACGTCCTCGAACAGTTCAAGCCGAAGCCGCAGCGAAAGTACGGGTACTTCGCCCATCCGATCCTGTTGGGCGACCGGTTCGTGGGAATGCTCGACGCCGAAATCGACCCCGAGCACGACGAACTGAGGGTCACCGCCGTTCACGAGTTCGAGCCATTCGACGAAGACGAACACGAGGCGGTCCACGCGGAGATCGCCGACCTGGGGAGGTGGCTGGGCGTCGACGTGCCGGAATGGTGACGCCGACTGCCCGGACAAGCCAGAGGGGCCCCCGGCGTGCGCCGGAGGCCCCTCTGCCGTGAGACGCCGCGCGTCCCGACGCGCTGCTACCGCTTCAGGTTGGTCAGCTCCTGGAGCACCTCGTCCGAGGTGGTGATGATGCGGGCGTTCGCCTGGAAGCCGCGCTGGGCGACGATCAGGTTGGTGAACTCCTGGGAGAGGTCGACGTTGGACATTTCGAGGGAGCCGCCCTGGATGGAGCCGAGGCCGGCGTCGCCGGGGCCGCCGAGCTGCGGGTTGCCGGAGTTGACGGAGGCGCGGTAGCCGGAGCCGCCCGCCTTCTCGAGGCCGCCCGGGTTGACGAAGGTGGCGAGGGCGATGCGGCCGACCGCCTGCTTGTCGCCGTTGGAGAACAGGCCGATGAGGGTGCCGTCCTGGGAGAGGCTGAACGATTCGAGCGTTCCGGCCTGGCGGCCGTTCTGCTCCTTGAACGCCACCGTGGTGAGGTCGGCGTATCCGGTGACAGCACTGAGGTCGACCGCGACGCCGCCGACCGTGATGCTGCCCGGGCCGGTGAGCACGCCGTTGTTGAAGGCGAGCGTGCTGGTGCCGGTGGCCGTGCCGTCGGTGCCCGCCACGTTCCAGCCCGCGCCGGTCTTGGTGAAGGTGAGCGACAGGGTGCGGGCGACGCCGGTGGAGTCGTAGACCTTCACGTCGCGCACGAGCTGGTCGCCGAGCGCTGCGCCGGACGGCAGGTTGCCGGTGACGGTGCCCGTCGTGGTGGCGGAAGCGGGGGCGACGGCCTTCAGGGGGATGGTCACGTCGCCGAGCGCCCCGCCCTGCTGGATGACGCCGTTGACCGCGTTCCAGCCCTGCAGGATCGCGCCGCCCGGGCCGACCAGGCGACCCTGCGCATCCGGGTCGAACGAGCCGGCGCGGGTGTAGAGGGTCTCGCCGCCGACCTTGGTGACGAAGAAGCCGTCGCCGTTGATCATCATGTCGGTGGCGCGGCCGGTCGCCTGCGCTGCGCCCTGGGTGAAGTTGGTGGAGATTCCCGCGACCAGCACACCGAGGCCGATCTGGGCCGGGTTGGTGCCGCCGGCCGCGCCCTGGCCGCCGCCGGCGCCGCGCACCAGCTGCGAGAGGGTGTCCTCGAACTGCACGGCGGACGCCTTGAAGCCCGTGGTGTTGACGTTTGCGATGTTGTTGCCGGTCACATCCAGCATGGTCTGGTGCGAACGGAGGCCGGAGATTCCGGAGTAGAGGGAACGGAGCACGATGCTGCCTTTCTGTGAGGTTCGGTGATGTCAGGCGGTCGGCGCGGGGTCAGGGGTGGGGGTGACCACACCGGAGATCGCGTCGAGGTTGATCTTCTGGTCGCCGACCGTGACGACGGGGACGGACCCCGCGTACGAGACGGACGAGGCGACGCCGGTCTTGGTGGCGCCGTCCTTGTCGAGGTAGCTGACGGTGTGCCCGACGAGGGCGGCCGCCGCTGTGCGCATCTGCAGGGCGAAGCCCTCCTGGCTGGTGGTGTCCAGGTTGGTGAGCTTCTCCATCGTCGCGAGCTGCGTGGTCTGGGAGATCATCTGGTTGGTGTCCATCGGCGAGCTCGGGTCCTGGTTGCGCAACTGGGTGACCAGCAGCTGCATGAACGCCTCACTGTCGAGAGACTGCTTGGGCTGCCTGGTGGGCAGCGTGGAGTAGATGCCGCCTGTGGCGGCGGTGTCGTTCGCTCCGGTGACGGGGTCGACGGCCACGGTGGCTCCCTTCTGTTGTGAGGCTGGTTGGGTCGGTCGGTCGGTGGGTGTCAGACGACGAGGTCGATGGTGTGACCTGCGCCGCCGTAGCGTGCAGTCCGCTGCTGTTCGGGGGTCCTGTCTGCGGCGGTGCCGGCTTGCTCCGCCCGGGATGCGGTGGGGGCGTTCCCCTGCCGGTCCGCCGTTCCGCCGCGCTGGTCGTCGGTCTGTGGCTGGTTCTGGCTGGACAGGTCGAGGCTGCCGGAGAGTCCCGCGCCGCTGAGGTCGCGCCGCAGGTCGGGCAGGATGGCGCGCAGTGCGTCACGGCCGCCGTCGGTCGGGGCGAACAACTCGACGCGCACACCCTCCGCACCGACGTGGGCGCGGACCGTGACCGGCCCGAGCGTGTCCGGCGTGACGTGCACGGTCATCACGTGGTCACCCCTGCCCGCCGACGCGAGGGTGAAGATCGGACGCGCGAGCTGCTGCGGGAGCGCAGGGGGTGCTGCGGGTGCCGGGGTGGGGCTGGAGGTGGGTGCTGGGGCGGAGGTCGCGGTGGTGGGGGTGGTGGGGGTGGTGGCGGCGGGCGCTGCCAGTGCTGCGGGGGCGGCGGTGGATGCGGTCGGTGCGGCGGGCGCGGATGGTGCGTCGTCGGCGGTGCGGGGTGAGGGGGTCGCGGTGGCCGCGGTGAGGGTAGCGGCCGTTGCGGTGACCGCTGTGGTTGCGGAGGCCGTGGTTGCGGCCGCCGTGGAGGCCGCGGAGGTGGCCGTCGCGGCGGAGGCGGCGGTCGCGGTCGCGGCCACAGGGGTGGCGGGGACGGCTGGCGCGGGCGACGTCGCGGCAGTGCCCGCGGCATCGGCGGAAGCAGCGGACGCTGCCGAAGCAGTGCCGGAGGCTGCTGTGCCCGAACCTGCGTCAGCGGAAGCCGCACCGAGAGCTGCAACGGCCGCTGTCGACGCCGAGCTCGTGGCGGTGGCAGCGCCAGCCGCCGGAGCAGCCGGGGCGGAAACCGTGCCCGCCGCGACTCCTGTTGCCGACGAAGGCACGCCAGCAGCGGCGCCGGTGACATTCGGCGTTGTCGGAATGCGGGAGTCGGTGGTGTTCTTGCCCTTCCCGCCAGCGTTCCCCGACGCCGCGGCGGAGGCAAGCGCCTCCGGTGTCCCGGCTGTCGCCGTCGCAGCAGTAGCGTCGGCTGCGGCGACGAGCGCATCGGCGACGGCATCGCCTGCAACGCTCGCTCCGGCGGTTGCAGCAGACTCCTGAGAACCGGCACCGCCAGCGGCAGCGGTGGCTCCGGCAGCACCGGCCGCGGAACCGGCGGCACTGGAAACGCCCACATCCCCACGCGTCACGGGAGCTGCCGCGTCCACCGGCTTCGCAGAAGCACCCGCATCCGCACCCGCGGCCTTCTCTGCGCCGCTCTTGACCGCCTTGCGGGGCCGCGCGTCGGACGACGACGGCTCGTCGCGCGATGCCGGGCGTGCATCCCGTGCATCCCGTGGGTTGGTGTTCGTGGGAGCAGCACCGGCGAGGAACTGCTGGAACGCGTCTCCACCCGTGCCGGGCTTGCGCGCGGCGGCCGGGGCGGACGGCGCCGCGGTCACCGGAGCGATGGTCGGGCTCATTCTGCGCCTCCGCCGAGCATCGAGGAGATGAGCGCCTGCAGCTGGGCCGCCTGCGCCGCGGCAGACGGAACGGAGGAGGACTGCCCGGCCAGCCCGGAGACGCCGGAAAGGGCGGAGAGCCCGGAAGGTCCAGAAAGACCAGAAAGACCAGAAAGACCAGAAAGACCAGCAGCGACCCCGCCGACCCCGCCCATCCCGCTCGCGCTGAACATCGCGGGCGCGCTCGCCAGCGCCGTGCTCGCCTCGGGCACCACGCGGCGGATGGTCACGATGTCGGAGTCGTCCATCCAGTTGTCGACCAGGCTCACGTTGCGGCCTTCGCTCGGCGCGTGGATGACTTTGCCGTCTCCCGCGTAGATGACGATGTGGTCGCCGCCGTTGGTCACGATCAGGTCGCCCGGCTTGGCCTGGGCGAGCGACGGCACCTCGGTGCCGAGCGTCGACTGGCCGGAGACCAGGCGGGGGACGTCGATGCCGAGGTCTTTGAACACGCGCTGCACCAGGCCGGAGCAGTCGAGGCCGCTCGACGTCGTCCCGCCGAAGACGTACGGGACGCCGAGGTACTTCTTGGCGTCGGCCACTACGTCGGCGCCTGTCACGGACCCGCCGCCGGCCGTCCCGCCCACGGCGGACGTCTCGCCCACCGCTCCGGCGAGCGCGTTGGCGAAGTCGGTCGCCGATGCTGCGGAGGCTGCGGACGCCTTGCCCGTCGAGGTCGCCGTCGGCTGGTCGATCTGCACCAGGGTCGCCTGGATCTGGGCGATCCTCGCGAGTGCGTCGGTGACTGTCATGCGTCGTTCCCTTCCCGTTCGCGCACCCAGGCGCCGGTGGCGATCTCGTCGATGGCTGCCTGTTCTGCGCTGAGTTCTCCGGCGAGCACGCTCGCGTTGTGCCGTGCTTCGAGCTTTTCCAGGCCGACCGCGCGTGCTTTCGCCTCGCCGAACGCCGTCTGCGCCTCCGCGACCTCTGCGTCGGCCTGGTCGGCGAGCGCTGCGAGGTCGGCGAGCATGCTGCGACTGGATGCGCGGGCGGCGGCCATCGCGAACAGCGTGCTCGCATCCGTCGCCTCGACGGGCACGGCGTGAAGGGCGGCGATGGCTCGGGCCTGCCGCTCCCCCGCATCCCGCCGGAAGGCGTTGGCCGCTGCGAGGTCGCTCGCCGCGTGGTCTTTCTCGATCTGCCGCAGCCGCAGCAGTCCGGCCAGTTGGAACGCCCGTGCCATCAGACACCTCCGAGCTGGTTCACCAGGATGCCGAGGCGCTGCCAGGCTTCGGCGGGGTCGGCGCTCTCGCCGAGGTTCTGGCGCAGGAAGGCGTTGATGGCGTCTTCGTGCGCGACGGCCGCATCCACTCGGGGGTTGGTGCCCGTCTTGTACGCGCCGACGTCGAGGAGGTCCTGGGCCGCGACCTTGGCGGCGAGGATGCTGCGCAGGGCGACGGCGGCTGCGCGCTGCTCCGGCGTCGTGACGCGGGAGGCGAGGCGAGAGATGGAGCCGAGCACGTCGACGGAGGGGAAGTGGCCGACGACGGCGAGGCGGCGGTCCATCACGACGTGTCCGTCGAGGATCGAGCGGGCGGCGTCCGCGATGGGCTCGTTGTGGTCGTCTCCGTCGACGAGCACGGTGTACAGCCCGGTGATCGAGCCGACCTCGCCGGTGCCTGCGCGTTCGAGCAGCTGGGCCAGCAGGGAGAACGTCGACGGCGGGTATCCGCGGGTGGCGGGCGGTTCGCCCACCGAGAGGCCGATCTCGCGCTGCGCCATCGCGACACGGGTCAGCGAGTCCATCATCAGCACCACGTGTGCGCCTGCGTCGCGGAACGACTCGGCGATGCGGGTCGCGGTGAAGGCCGCGCGGAGGCGCATCACGGCGGGCTCGTCGGAGGTCGCGACCACGACGATCGAGCGGGCGAGCCCCTCCGGCCCGAGGTCGTCTTCGAGGAACTCGCGCACCTCGCGGCCGCGCTCCCCCACCAGCGCGATCACCGAGATCTCCGCCTCTGTGCCGCGCGCGATCATCGACAGCAGCGACGACTTCCCCACACCGGATCCGGCGAACAGGCCGAGCCGCTGCCCGCGCCCGACCGTGACGAGCGTGTCCAGCACGCGCACCCCCAGGCCGAGCGGGCTCTGGATGCGCGCCCTGCGCATGGCCTCCGGCGCACGGTTGTCGATGGGGACGAACCCGTCCGGCTCGATCGGGCCCTTGCCGTCCACAGGGCGGCCGAGGGAGTCGATGACGCGGCCGAGCATCCCGCGCCCGGTCGGCACGAGCAGCGGAGCACCGAGCGCACGGACGGGAGCACCAGCGCCGATGCCGGTCAGCCTGCCGAACGGCATCACCCGGATGCGTTCGGCCGAGGTCGCGACGACCTCCGCGTGAACGCCGGGCCGCTCCCCCACCACGACGACGTCGCCGATCGCGGCGGGAACGCCTTCCACCTCTGCGCCGAGGCCGACGATGCCGACGACGCGGCCCACCTTCTCCACGCGCGCGGCGCGCACGGCGTCGGCGATGCGCGGAAGGGTCGCGGTGTCCAGGGCTGCACTCATCCCAGCGCCTCCCGTGCACGGTCGAGCGCCGAGTGGATGCGCGCATCCAGCCAGCCGTCGGGCAGCTCACCGACCGCATCCCCCGGCGCCAGTGCCGGATCGGCCACGAGCCGCACGGCGTCTCCGGCGGCCCCTGCGCCGATGGCGGCCAGGTCGTCCGGGTTCAGCCGGACGACGGCGACCGCCCCTGCGACGTCTCCGCCGAGCACGCGCGCCACGGCGGCGCGCGCGGCGGCCGTGCGGTCGGTCAACGCATCCCCCACCACGGCCTCAGCCAGGTGGAAAGCCGCGTTGACCAGGGATTCCTCTACTTCGGTGAGCACGGGAACCGTCGCCTCGCGCAGCTCGATCGCCGCATTCCGCAGTGCTGTGGCGAGCACCGCGAGCCGTTCCGCAGCCGCCGCGTCGTCCGCCGCACGCTCGGCGTCGGCCGCCGCGCGCCATGCCCGCTGTTCTTCCGCCGCCGCCCGCAGGCCGTCCGCGTACCCGGCGGCATACCCGCGCGAGCGGGCGACGCCGGCCTGTGCGACGGCTTCGGCGGTCTCCGCGATCACCGGGATGGCGACGGGGGCGAACACGGCGTCATTCGACATACGCGTCCTCGTCGTTCCGCTGCACGGTGATCGCGCCCGTGGCCTCCAGGTCGCGGATCGCGCGCACGATCTCGGCGCGGGCGTCCTCCACCTGCGAGAGGCGCACAGGGCCGAGCACGCGGATCTCGTCCGCGAGGATCTCCCTGTTGCGCTCGGACAGGTTGGTCGTGATGGTCTCGATGACCTGCTCGGTCGCGCCCTTCATCGCCACGGCCAGCATGGCCGCGTCGATGCCGCGCAGCACCTGCTGCACGTCGCGGTCCTCCAGCTTGACGATGTCGGCGAAGGTGAGCATCCGGGAGCGAACCTCTTCCGCCAGCTCGGGGTTGCGGCGTTCGAGGGCTTCGAGCAGAGCCTTCTCCGTGCTCGCGTCCGCGCGGTTGATGATGTCGACGAGCGGCTGCACTCCCCCGACCACGTCGGACGAATCGCGCGAGCCGACGACGGCCCCCGCGCGCTGCTTGAGCGTGTCTGCGACGACGCGGACCGCATCCGGGCTGGCGCTGCCCATCGTGGCGATGGCGTGCGCGACATCCGCGCGAGCCGTCTCGTCGAGTCCCGCGAGGATGCGGGATGCGTGGTCGGGGCGCAGGTGGGCCAGCACCAGCGCGCAGGTCTGCGGGAGTTCGCCGGTGAGCAGCATCTGCACCTGGCCGGGCTCGACGGCATCCAGGAACTCGAACTGCTTGCCGGCCATGCTCGACGCGACGCGGTTGAGCACACCGGTGGCCTTCTCGGCGCCGAACGACGCTTCGAGGAGCCCGACCGCGATGTCCCTGCCGCCGCGGGTGCTCATCCCGCCGCGCACGGTGAGGTCGTGGAACTCGCTGATCGCCTTCTCGGCGATGGCGGGGTCGACCCTGCGCAGGCGCAGGATCTCCGCGGTGATCTCGTCGGCCTCCTCCTCGGAGAACTGCTTCATCACCTGCGCCGCACGCTGCTGATCCATGTTCATCAGGACGATGGCGGCCTTCTGCGGGCCGCTCAGCGGTGCCTTGAGCTCGTTCATACGCCCTGCCGTTCATCCATCAGGCTGCGCAGGAACTCGGCCGTCTTCTGCGGGTCGCGTTCGGCGAGCGCCTCGATCTCGGCGCGGCGGCGCTCGGCCTCCAGCTCGGGAGCGGTCGGGTCCGGCACCGGGTCGAGCTGCATGGGAACGGTGGGCGGCGCCTGTTCGAGCGCGATCGGGAACGCGGCGGCGTCCAGCTCGACGGTGTCGGTGCCCTCGACGGATGCGTTCTCCTCCGCCCGTTTGCGGCTGCGGCGGAAGAGCGCGAACGCGATGATGATCGCTGCGACGATGGCGGCGCCGATGATCGACGAGCGGATGATGCCGGTGAGCTGGTCCGCTGCGGCTGCGTCCTTCGCCTCCTGGATCGCCTTGGCGGCCTCGGTGGCGCTCGCCTTGCTGAAGTTGACCATCTCCACGCTCACCGAGTCGCCGCGGGCCACGTCGATCCCCGCTGCGGCGTTGACGAGGTTGCGGATCTCGTTCGTGCTCACGTCGCCGCCGACCGCATCCTTGTTGAGGGCGACGGAGACGGTCTGCTTGTTGACGGCTCCCGCCGGGATGGTGCGCTGCTCGGTGACCTTGTCGACCGCGTTGTCCTTGGTGCTCGACTGTGAGTTGAACGTGCCGTTGCCGTTGGCCCCGTTGGGCACGGCGATGTTGTCCGGGCCGAGCACGCCCGCCGCTCCTCCCCCGGAGCCGGTGTACGTCTCAGACTGCGTGGTCTCGCTGAGCGAGGGCGCGTTCGTCGGAGTCGTGTACGTCTCCTCCGTGCGCTGCGCGGACTCCGTACTCACGTCTGCTGCGACGGCGACCGTGGCGTTGCCCGGGCCGACGACCTTGTCCAGCATCGCCTGCACGGCCGTCTTCACCCGGGTCTCGTAGTCGCTGGCCTGCTTGTCCGCTCCCCCGACCGCACCGGTGCCGACCGCACTGAGCACGGTCCCGGATGCGTCGATGACGGCCACATCGGTCGGCTGCATGCCGGTGATGGCCGCGCTGGTGAGGTGCACGATCGCCTGCACCTGGTCGGCGGAGAGCGTCACGCCGTTCTGGGTCTCCACGAAGACGGAGGCCGTCGGGTCCTTCTTCTCGGACACGAACACCGTGTCCTCGGGGATTGCCAGGCGGACGGATGCGGTCTTGACGCCCTTCATGGCGCTGATCGTCGAGCCCAGCTCGCCTTCCATCGCGCGCTTGTACGTGACGGACTGCTGGAACTCGGACGAGGTGACGCCCATCTTGTCGAGCAGCGAGTATCCGCCGGTCGTCGCCGTCGGCAGCCCGGCGGACGCGGCCTTGAGGCGCTCGTCGTACACCTTCTGCTGCGGCACGAGGATCGTGCCTCCGCCGTCGGTGAGCTGGTACGGGACGCCGTCGGTGCGGAGCTGGTCGACGATGCTGGACGCATCCGTCGCCTGCAGCCCGGAGAACAGCGGGGTGTACGCGGGCTGGGACGCCCACATCGCCAGCCCGGTGACGCCGAGCGCGACCACGGCCACGCCGATGATGGCGATGACGCGCTGCGCGATCGAGAACCCGCGGATCGTGTCGCCGATCCGCCGGAAGAAGCTCGTGACCTGCTGGGGCATCAGGCCTGCATCCGCATGATCTCGTTGAACGCATCCACGGCCTTGTTGCGGACGCCGGCGACGAGTTCGAGGGTGACCTGGGCGCGCGACGACGCGATGGTCGCGTCGTGGATGTCGGTGAGGTCGCCGGTGACGGCCTTGATGGCGAGGTTGTCGCTGGTGCCCTGCAGCTGCTGCAGGTTGTCGATGGCGCCGGTGAGCGAGTTCCCGAACGCCGCTCCCCCGGTGCCGGTGGCCCCGGATGCGGCGGACAGCGCACTGGTGGCACCGGTGGTGTCGATGGCGCTGACGGCGCCGATGGCGGGAATGGGCATCAGTTGCGTCCGATCTCGAGGGCTGCCTGGTACGACTCTTTGGCGCGGTCGACGACGGCCGCGTTGGCCTGGTAGCCGCGCTGCGCCATGATGAGGGCGCCCATCTGCGACGACAGGTCGATGTCCGGGTAGCGCACGTAGCCGTTCTCGTCGGCGACGGGGTTGTCCGGTTCGTAGACCATCCGCCCCTCGGCGCTGCCGTATGCGGCACCGGCGACGTACACGCCGGTGGTGCCTTCGCCTTCCTGGGCGACCACGTAGCGCGCCTGGAAGGCGGCCCCATCGGTCGGTTTCGCCGTGTTGATGTTGGCGAGGTTGTCGGAGATGGCGTCGAGCCACTTGCGGTGCAGGGTCAGTCCCGTGCCCGCGATGCCGATCGCGTCGAATGTCATCAGCTGGTCCTCAGTGCCGCTCGGATGGACGAGAACTGGCCGCCGGCCGCCTGCGAGGCGAACTGGAAGCGCAGCACGGTGTCCACGTTGGACAGGGTCTCTGTGTCGAGGTTGACGTTGTTGCCGTCTGTCCTGGTCGGCTCGAGCGAGCGGGCGACAGTGGATGCGGCGTGCCCGTCCCCGTGCGCGACGGACCGAGCGAGGGCATCCTCGAACGACACGCGCTCTGCGGTGTATCCGGGCGTGTTGACGTTGGCGATGTTGTTGGCGATAGCGCGCTGCCGGGCGGCGAGGCCGTCGAGGGCACTCGCGAGCGCGGCACTGGTCACGGATTCGAGCACAGCTGCATCCCATCGGAGATTCGTCTGGTGTGGCGGCCGATCCGTGGCCTGATCTGCGAGCTGTCCGTGCTCACTCTCTGCTATCGGCAGGGCTCTCGCGAACGTTAGCTGCTTTGTGAAAATCGGCCTGTGGAATGGGCTCTGTAACCGTCTTCGTGCACAGGTTCATCCACAGCTCTGCACAGTGGTCGAATTACACGGTGGTAGTTTCGAAGTCCTGTTCGAAACTGAGTCATGGCGTTCAGAAAGCCTGATCAGAGACGGTTTTGAACCTTGAGAACCTCTGAGAGTCCACACATCCCGCGCGTGTCCTCCACACGTTTCCGTACCTCATCCACCTGTTTTGCACAGAGTTATCCACAGGCTGAGGGAGGTGTGTGTGGAAACCGCTGCGGCCTCGCCGGCGCGGCCCGATTGCGGTCGACACGCTACGGTCATGGCATGTGGAATTTCTCATCGGGGCGTAGGCGACTGGCGTGCGCATGCTCGATCCTCGCCGGGCTCTCGCTCACGGCGTGCGTGGCCACCACGCCTGCTCCGTTCACACAGAAACGGGTCTCGTCCGATGCGCTGCCCCCGGCCGCTCGCTCCCTCGACGTGGATGCCGCATCATCCCGGTATCAGGGTCTGGCGAACGGGATGCGCGTCTACCTCACCCGCCAAACCGACGGCTCGGGCGTCTGCCTCGTCGCCGTGCCCGAATCGCATGGCGCGGTCGCCGCCTGCTCCGCCACCGGTGCTGCGGTGACGCTCACCGTGCCGCAGGGCGAGTTACGGTTCCACAACGATGGGTTCGGCGAGGCGGAGGGGGCGGGGGATAAGGTCTCCGATTACGTGCGGTATTCGCCAGTGGTCAGCGGCGACTGAACCACACGGCTAGCTGCCGTGCGAGTTGCCCGATCTCCTCCATCTCGCCCGCAGATACGGCGAGGATGAAGTCGAACATCGCGTCTTCGTCGTAGCGCTCCTCGTAGCCGTTCAGGTCGAAGAATAGGGCGCACAGGAGCCAGCCTGCGCGCTTGTTCCCGTCGAGCAGCGGATGGTTTTGTCGAGAGGGTATATACGCGTCAGCCGATCAAATCGAAGTACACCGGGTGCGGCCCCACTCGGCCGACCGCACCTGGCGGTCATGCTCCATCTGAGTGAGCGCGTCCTCTCAGCCGGGTGGGGCAGCGTGCATCGTCTACTTCCAATTAATATATTTAATATATGTAGTGTTATCTTCCTTTTGCGGGCGAAGTTGCTCAGCAGAAAGAGATGTAAAATGAATAATCTAACGCGTAGATTCGTGACATTGGCCGGTTCACTGGCTGTCCTCGGCGGACTTGCCGTGGCTGCCGCGCCTGCCGCGAGCGCTGCACCGTCGTGCAGCGGGGTGAATTACAACGGCAGCATCGCCTCGACGAGTTGCAGTGGAAGCGGCGAATTCCGTCTTGGCGTCACCTGCTACGCGGCGTGGCCGTGGGAGTCGACGTGGACGAAATACAGCGGATGGATGAAGGCCCCGCTCAGCGGCGCCCTCGCTGCTTCGTGCAACCTCACGACCAACAACGCGAAGTGGTTCGTCGAACGCCGCTAACCACCGATCAACGACAAGGAGCGCATCATCAGCAAGCAATCGCACACATACGGTGGTGCGCTCTTCGTCGTACTCGGGCTTGTGGGCTTGGCCGCATCCTTTGCGCTCGTGCTCGAGAAGCTCAAACACCTCGAATCGCCGACCGCGCAACTCACTTGCAGCGTCAACCCCTTCATCACCTGCGCGCCGGCGATGGACTCGTGGCAGGGGACGCTGCTCGGCTTCCCCAATCCACTGATCGGCGTGGTGTGTTTCGTGGCGCCGATCGTTGTCGGGGTCAGCCTTGTGAGCGGAGCTCGGTTCCCACGATGGTTCGTTCTTGCGTTCGTCGTCGGCGTGTGCCTGGGGATGGGATTCATCGTGTGGTTGATGGTGCAGACGGTGTCGTCGATCGGCGCGCTGTGCCCCTACTGCCTCGTGGTCTGGGCCGTGATGATTCCACTGACGCTCGCCACAGCGGCGTGGGCTGCCTCCAGCGGCACCCTCGGTGGCGCGGCAGTCCGGTCCGTCGGCGGGGCAGTGCTGCGGGTATGGCTGTGGCCGATCGCTCTCCTCTGCTATTCGGTCGTCTTCCTCGTATTGCTCGCAAACTTCCCGCTTCTCTGGCCCTTCCTCACCAGCCTGTGACCGACATAACGAAGGAAACACGATGACAGACCTTCACCCGAAGATTCCGAAGCGGGATCGACGCGATGCGGCTCGGATCGCTGCGCGCGCTCTCCGTGAAGAGGAACGTCGCCGCTCCAAGCGGAGGCGGCTGTTCGCAATCGGCGGGGGAGCGGTCGGCATCGTTGCCATTGGGCTCGCAGTCACGATGGGGATCTTGGCGGCCATCCAACCTCCACCTGCACCGCGCAACACTCAATCGGGAGCGATCGTCATCGGCGACACCACGAGCGGCGCGAAGCGCGTTGCGATCTACCAGGACTACCTCTGCCCCCACTGCGGCACCTTCGAGTCCACCAACGGACAGCAGCTGGCCTCCCGCGTCGCTGCAGGAACGGCGACGCTCGAAGTCCACCCGTTGGCCATTCTCACGACCATGTCCTCAGGTACTAAGTACTCCCTCCGGGCAGCGAACGCAGCGGCATGCGTAGCCGACCACGCGCCCGCGTCCTTCCTGGACTTCAACCAAGCTCTCTTCGCGCATCAACCGGCAGAGAACACCCCGGGACTCACCGACGCGGAGATCAAAGGCCTGCTTCCTGCGTCCATCACTGGTTCCGGCGTCGTGAACTGCATCGACGACGGCACGTTCAACAGGTGGGTACAGTCCGAAACCAATCGCGCCACGACAACACCCGTTCCTGGAACGGACCTCAAACGCATCGTGTCCACCCCGACGGTCTTCATCGACGGCACGCTTTTCAGCGGCGACATCAGTGACCCTGCAGCACTCGCCGCGCACTTCGGAGACGCGGACCGCTAACCGATCAAATCGAAGTACACCGGGTGCGGCCCCACCTCGGCCGACGGCACCGAGCGGACCGCGGCCAGGTGCTTCGCCGTCGTCTGGCGCACGTCTTCCAGGTAGCGGATCGTGTGCATCTGCGCTTCCAGGATGCGCGCCGCGCGTTCCATCAGTTCCGGCGGGATCGGGCCGAGGGCGATGGGCGGACGCCAGGGCACCGGGTCGATCGTGGCGAGTGCGCCCTGGAGGTCGTGCTCCATCTGGGTGAGCGCCTCCTCCCAGCCGGTGGGGGAGTGGGCGTCGTCTTCTTCCCACTGGGCGAAATCGTCAGGCTGTGCCAAGGGTGCCGCCCGTCTCCGAGGGGAGGAGTGCCGCGGCTTCGTGCCAGGTCTGGCGGAGCGGCTCGATGAGGTCGATGGCTTCGCGGATCTTGTCCGGGTCGCGTTCGATGTTGCCGAAGACGATGAGGTCGGCCACATAGGTGTAGAGCTGCAGCAGGCCGTCTGCGCCGTCCCAGGCGTCGAGGCGGAGGGAGGAGGCGAGTTCGGCGACGATCTGGTCGGCGTGGCGCAGGTTCTCCCAGGCCACCGGCCAGTTGCCGTCGCGCTGTGCGGTCTCCGCGCGGGTCAGGTCGAGGACCAGCCGGTCGTAGAGCATCGTCAGGAGGCGGACGGGGGAGGCCGACAGGATCGCATCCCTGTTGTACGCGTTGAGTTTGGCGGCCGTGCCGCTCAGGAGGCTCACGAGGAACTCGATGAGAGCGAGGCGAGCTGGCCGGTCAGCCATGATGATTGCGATTGCAGCTGCTGCAACTGCACTTCGAGGTTCGCGTAGGTCTTCTCCAGGGTCGAGCGGCGGTCGGCGAGCCTGGAATCCCAGTCGGTGATCTGGTCGTTGAGGCCTTTCACCGTCTTCTGTTCGCCGGCGATCTTGGTGGTGATCGTGCCGTCGTACTTGTCGCTGGTCGCCGTGGCGGCGTCGGCGACGCGGCCGGCGATCGTCTGGACGACCGCCTTCACCTTCTCCGGGTCGGCCGCGAGCGCGGCGCCGAAGACGTCCTTGTCGAAGGTGAGGGTTCCGTCGCGGGTGATGGTGATGCCGTACTTGGACGGCGAGACGCCGTCGATGGGGGCGGATGCGGCGCTCAGCAGTTTCTGGTTCGCGTCCCGCACCGTCGAGTCGCCGGTGAACGCTCCGGCCGTGACGACCGTGCCGCCCGTCGCGTTGGTTGTGGTCGACACCGCCTGCTTCGAGCTGACGTAGCCGAAGATGTCGTTCAGGCTGCTGACCAGGGTGTTCGCCAGGTCGGTGATCGACTTGTCGTCGCGGGCCACTGTCAGCGTGACGGGGGTAGTGGATGCTGCGCTCACGGTGATCGAGACACCGGGGAGCACGTCCGCGAAGGAGTTGGTGGTGGAGGTGACGGCCTGCGCGGCGCCGGTGCCGCTCCACAGGGTGAGCTGCGCATCCTGTGCTGCACGCACCTGGGCTGCGCCCGGCTCCGTGAGCAGGTTGGTGGCCGTTCCCGCCGTGACGTCGGCCGGGGTTCCGCGGTATGCGGTGAACGCCCCGGTCGAGCCGGTGGCGGTGGAGCTGAGCTGCAGCCGGTAGGTCTGCGCGCCGCTGACCGGGTCGAGGCCGGCCGCGACGCGGGTGGCGCTGACGCCGACGCCCGCCTTGTTGATCGCTGCGGCGACGTCGGCGAGGGATGAGCTCGCCGCGGTGACCTGCTTGGTCGTGCCGTCTGCGGCGACGAAGGTGAGCACGGGCGGCTCGTCCGGCCACTGGGTGAGGGGGCCGGTGACGATCACCTGGGACTGGGCAACCTTGTCCACCGTGAAGTCGATGGTGCCGTCGACGGCGCCGACTCCTGCGGTGACGGTCACAGCCGTGGAACTGCTGGACGCGGTGTGCAGGTCTGTGCCTGCCGGCTTCGACGCCTTCGTCGCGGCGTCTGCGAGCGCGGCGACCTTCGTGTTGAGCGCCTGCATCGCGGTGATGTAGCTGGTGGAGTCGCTGACCTTGTTCTTCAGCAGGGTCTGCGGGATGGCTTCCGCCTGCATCAGCTGGTCGATGAGGTCGGTGGTCTTGAGACCACTGATCAGCCCGTCGATGGCCAAGCCCATGAGCGTCTCCCTTCGTGTCTTCTCGCTGTCCTGCCCGCGTGCGGGAAGGGTCAGCCGGTGGTGCGGCCGGGATGCGCTTTGGGGTTGCGCATCCCGGCCGCGGCCCTACTAGCGGAGCAGCTGCAGAACGCCCTGGCCGGACTGGTTGGCCTGCGCGAGCATCGCGGTGCCGGCCTGCGACAGGATGTTCGAGCGGGTGTACTTCACCATCTCGTCCGCCATGTCGGTGTCGGTGATACGCGAGTTCGCGGCCGACAGGTTCTCCTTGGAGACGTTGAGGCTGCGGATGGTGCTCTCGAAGCGGTTCTGGACCGCACCGAGGTTGGCGCGAGCGGTCGACACGTTCGTGATCTGGGTGTCCAGAGCAGCGATCGAGGTCAGCGCGTTCGCAGCGCTGTCGAAGGTGAGCGCGCCGACGGCGGTCGCGACGGTCGCGACGTTCGCACCGGACAGGTCCACCGCGATCTGGTCGTTGGCGGCAACGGAACCCGCACCGACCTGGAAGGTCAGCGTGGCGTTGGAGCCATCGAGCAGCTTGATGCCGTTGAAGTTCGCGTCGCCCGAGATGCGGGTGAGCTCCTTCGTGAGCTGGTCGACCTCGGTCTTGATAGCGGCGCGCGAGTCGGCGTTGTTCGAGTCGTTGCCGGCCTGGACGGCCAGGTCGCGCACGCGCTGCAGGATCGAGTGGACCTCGGTCAGCTGACCTTCAGCGGTCTGCACGACGCTGATGCCGTCCTGAGCGTTGCGGGCGGCGACCGTGAGGCCTCCGACCTGCGACTTCAGGCCCTGCGAGATCGCCAGGCCTGCCGCGTCGTCCGCCGCACGGTTGATGCGGAGGCCGCTGGACAGCTTCTCGAGCGACTTCGACAGGTCGCTCTGCGTGTTGTTCAGGTTGCGGTAGGCGTTGAGTGCCGACACGTTGGTGTTGATCTGCATACCCATGATTGCTATTCCTCCATGATTGGGTTTGTGCGGCCCGTCCGTGGGCTGCAACATCTTCTATCGGCCGTCGCGCCCATCCCGTTAGCGATGATCTGCGACGATCTGCGACGAGTTCAGGATGCGCGTGCCGAGGTGGACGACGGCGGCGGCGAGAGCCGCGCGACGTTCGCCACCGCGTGCTGCGCGAGGCGGGCGAGGTATGCGCTGCGGCGGGCCTGCGAAGTCTTCGCCTCGATGACCTCCGGGTCGCCCTCGTCTGCGTAGTGCGTGGCCATGCCCTCGCGCATGAGGCGGATCGCCTCCGAGCGCTGCTGCGACACGGCCGAGTGGGTGATGCCGAGCTCTTCCGCGACCTCCGTCACGGTGCGGTCGTCGAAGTAGATGGCCTCGACCACGTAGCGCATCCGGTCGGGGAGGGCGGAGACGGCGGCGCGCACGTATGCGGTCTGCTCTCCGGCCAGTAGCGAGTCCTCGGGGGAGACGGCGTCGGAGACGAGGATCGTCTCGACGGTCTCGTCGATGGTGGTGACGGTCCTGGATGCGTCGGACAGCGCAGCGGCCGCCGTCTCGCGGTCGACGCCCAGCGCGTTGGCGATCTCTTCGACGCTCGGCGTGCGGCCGAGGCCGGCGGTGAGGCTCTCCTGCACCGCCATCGTCTCCTTGATGCGCTTGCGGGCCGAGCGGGTGGCCCAGTCGCTCGCGCGCATCTCGTCGGCGAACGCGCCGACGATGCGGGTGCGGGCGTATGCCCCGAACGGGATGCCCAGTGTCGGGTCGAACGCTCCGGCGGCCTGCACGAGGGCGAGGGCGCCGGCCGAGGCCAGGTCGTCGCGCGACAGGTGTGTCGCCCGGGAACACAGGTCGGAGACGAGGTAGCCGACGAGCGGCAGATTCTCGACGACGAGCGTGTTGCGTTCTGTGCGGTTCACGCGGGCGACCCCTGTCCTGGTTTGCCGAGCGCCCGCGTCCGTCCGGCGTTCGCCGGTGGTTTCGGTGCGGGTGGTGCGGGCGGTTCTGTGGAGTGTCCGGACTTACTTCGGGTGCCGAACAGGCGCTAGGGGTCTTGCTCGTGTTCACGGTAACAATTGCAAGTAACTCCGCGCGGGGGTGTCGCGCCCCCACTATGGGGCAGTACCTACCCCCAGTACGGGGAATACTGACATTCATGTGAAAAGCGCTAGGCGTCCCAGCCAACTCACTGGCCGCCGCCCCTAACATCGAGGCCAAACCTGCCGATGGTCTCTGGTGACGGCGCAGACCGGCGCCGCGGACACAAGGGGACCATGTGCGCACGACGACTCACGAGGAGGTTGGTAGCGACATGGCGGCGAGTGAACTCTCTGCGCAGCTCTGGAAGGAACGCGAGCTGCTCGAGCTGCTGCTCTTCAAGCTCGAGGAGGAGCAGCTACTGCTCACCGCGGGCAAGTCGCGCTGGATCTCCCACGCGACCCGCGAGGTCGAGCAGGTGATGGAGCGCATGCGCTCCGTCGGGCTCGCCCGCACCGTCGAGGTCGCCTCGCTCGCAGAGGAGTGGGGGATCAGCCCCGATTCCAGCCTCCGCGAACTCGCCACGGCCGCCCCCGACGGCATCTGGTCCGACATCTTCGCCTCGCACCTGGCCGCCATGATCGAGCTCACCGCGCAGATCGCCGAGGTGCGGGACACCAACGAGCGCCTGCTGCGCGAAGCGGCCCGCTCCACCCAGGAGACCATCAACGGCCTCGCCGGCGGCGGGGGAGACCCCGGGGTGTACGGCGCGGGCGGCGAGAGCCGGCCCGGCGCATCCACTGCCAGGCTCTTCGACACGGAAGCGTAGGACAGCGACAGGATGAGCACCTTCAGCGGACTCAACACCGCGTACACCGGGCTGGTCGCCGCCAAGGCGGGCCTGGATGTGGTCGGCCAGAACCTGGTCAACGCCAACACGCAGGGATACACCAGGCAGCGCGTCCAGACGTCCGGCGTGCCGGCGCTCAACCAGGCCGGGCTCTTCGTCGGCGGCGTCCGCCCGGGCCAGGGTGTGAGCGTCGACGGCATCCAGCGTCTCGACGATGCAGCACTGGATGCGCGGGTGCGCACCACCACGGCCCTCTCCGGATACTCGAACACCAGGGCGTCCGCCCTCTCCACGCTCGAAGCCTCGCTCAACGAGCCGGGCACCAACGGCATCTCGGCGCAGCTGCAGAAGTTCTGGTCGGCCTGGTCGGACGTCTCCAACCAGGCGGGGGAGCAGGCGCCGGCCGGCGTGCTGCTCGGCCAGGCGGGCAGCCTGGTCACCCAGATCTCGCAGGGCTACGCGTCCGTCGACAACCAGTGGAGCGCTCTGCGCACCAACGTGGACGGCATGGTCACCGACCTCAACCAGGCCGCGAGCCAGGTCGCAGAGCTCAACGGCCGCATCCGGGCGACGCTGGCCTCCGGGGGCTCGGCGAACGAGCTGATGGACCGCCGCGACGTGCTCACCACGCAGATCGCCAACCTCGCCGGCGGTGTCGTGCGCCCGCGCGACGACGGAACGGTGGATGTGCTGATCGGCGGCAACGCGATCGTCTCCGAGACCTCGTTCAATGCCGTTCAGGCCGCAGGCGCCCGGCTGATGGGGGATGCGACAGGCGACCCCGTCCGCCTCGAGTGGGCGAGCCGTCCGGGCTCCGCCATCGCGATGGAGGGCGGCGCCATCTCCGGCGCGATCTCCACGCTCGCGCCGGCAGACGCATCCGGCACCGGGGGAGTGCTGGCTGAGGCAGCGGCCGGATACAACGCCTTCGCGGTCACGCTCGCCCAGCGGGTGAACGACCTGCACCGCACGGGAGCGACCCCGAGCGGCGCGACCGGCCTCGACTTCTTCGCGATCGACGCCACCAAGCCCGCCGCGCTCGGCCTGTCCGTCGTGCCGACCACCATCGGCCAGATCGCTACCGGGACGCCGGGTGCCGGCGGAAGCGACGGCAGCCTCGCGGGGGCCATCGCCCAGCTCGGCACCGGCCCGAATGCAGTCGACAAGCAGTGGACGGCGTTCGTCGTGCGCATCGGCGTTGCGAGCAAGTCGGAGCAGCAGCAGTCCGCGCTGGCCGACCTCGCCTCCAAGGGCGCGGTGAACGCGCAGCTCTCCAACTCGTCCGTCGACCTCGACGAAGAGAACATGAACATGCTGGCGTTCCAGCATGCGTACCAGGGTGCCGCCCGCGTGATGACCGCGGTCGACGAAGCGCTCGACGTGCTCATCAACCACACCGGATTGGTCGGGAGGTAACCGTGTTCACCCGTGTGACGAACGCGACCCAGACGCTCAACGCGCAGAACAACCTGCAGGCCAGCCTGCAGCGGCAGACCGCGCTCTACGATCAGGCGACGAGCAGGCGCCTCCTGAACCGGCCGTCGGACGACCCGACCGCCACGGCGAGCGCCCTCGGCGTCCGCTCCGACCAGGCGGCCAACGCACAGTATGCGCGCAACGCGGACAACGGGGACGCCTGGCTCACCACCGCCGACTCCACGCTCACCTCCGTCGAGGCGATCATGAACAGGGTCCGCGACCTCACGGTGCAGGGCTCCAACGACGGCGCTCTGTCTCCCGAGGCGAAGGAGGCCGTGGCCACCGAGCTTGACGGCCTCAAGAAGAGCCTGCTCTCGCTCGCGAACACCACCTACCTCGGCCGAACGGTCTTCGCGGGCAACTCGAACGCCGGCGTCGCGTTCCAGCCCGACTACACGTTCACCGGCGTCGCCGGGAGTACAGTCGACCGCAGAGTCGGTCCAGACTCGACCGTGCGCGTCGACTCCGACGGCGCAGCGGTGTTCGGCACGGGGGCGAGCTCGGTGTTCGCGCTCATCGACAACACCGTGAGCGATCTGCGCTCCGGGGTGAACACGGGACCTCGCCTCGGCGAGATCGACAACCGGATGAAGGCCATCGTGGGAGAGCACGCGGAGATCGGTGGGCGCCAGACCCGCATCGACAAGGCGAAGGACACGCTCGCGGTGAACTCGAACTCGCTCGAGGGCCAGCGCGCGAGCCTCGAGGACGTCGACCTCAGCAAGGTCCTCCTCGACCTGAAGACCCAGGATGTGAACTACCAGACCGCGATCGCCGTCACGGCGAAGGTGCTCCAGCCGACGCTGATGGACTTCCTCCGATGAGCGCCGTCAGCTTCCTCGCCCCGCCTCCCGGCCTGGAGCCGCTGGTCGACTTCGAGCTCACCGCCGTCGCCGGCGCGGAGGGCCTGTACACGCTGCAGGCCGCCGAGCGCCCCGAGATCCGCCTGTTCACGATCGACGCGGCCAGGCACCTGCCCGGCTACTCGCCGGAGCTCCCGGATGACAAGGCCGCCGACCTGGGCGTCAGCACGGCGGCGGAGGTGCTGGCGCTCGTCGTCGTCACCCCGTCGCGCGAGGGCAGCACGGTCAACCTGGCCGCTCCCGTTCTCGTCAACAGGGCGACCGGCGCCGGGCTCCAGCTGGTGCTCGACGACGACGTGTTCCCTGTGCAGGCAGAGCTCGCCGCCCTCGCGGGCGCCTGAGTCTCAGACCACTCGCACTACTTGGCGGGAGGGCACGGCACGGTCTTGCCGATAGCCTCTGTCATCTGCGCCTCCGACCACGGAAGCCCGGCGACGACCTTCGCGCCCTTCACCTTTGCGGGCACCTTGGAGACGATGGAGGCGAGCCGCTGCGCGAGGTACTGCGCGAACGCGGGTCCCGGCGTCGAGTTGTTGAGGGCGACCACGATGGTCAGGCCGGACGACGGGTCGCTGTACATCGCCGACATGTAGCCCGGCATCGCTCCTGCACTGCCGCGCAGCGGCCCGAGGATCTGCACGCCGAGCCCGTACTTCTGCCAGTCCGACCCGTTCGGGATGCCGGTGGCCTGCGCCTTCGCCGACTTCTCCGACAGCAGCGAGCCGCTGGCGAGAGCCTGCACGTATGCCTTCAGGTCCGGGACGTTCGAGACGACACCGGATGCGGTCCAGCCCATCGACGGCGACAGCTGCGTCACATCCCGCATCGGCTCACAGACCACGGCGCCCGCAGGGTCGATGCCCACCGAGTACCCGGCAGGATGCGGGCCGGGAACGGTGAGCTGCGACGGACCGGGGAACGAGCTCGACGTCATCCCGAGCTTGTCGAAGATGTAGTGGGAGTAGAGGTCCTGCCACGACTTCCCCGCCGCGTTCTCGAGCGCCATGCCGAGCAGGACGAAGTTCGTCATCGACACCCCGAGCTTCTCGCCCGGCTTGCCGAACGGCTGCGTTGCGAGGCCGTCGCTGGCGAGTTCGAGCGCCGGCCACTGCCTGGTGGGGTTGTTGAGGAAGATGTGGTTCAGCTGGCCCTGGAAGTCGCCGATGCCCGAGGTGTTCTGGCACAGCTCCCGCAGGGTGACGCCGTCGACGCCGACCAGCCCCGGCAGCCATTTGGTGAGCGGGTCGTCGAGCTCGACCGTGCCGTCGTCCACCAGGCCGAGCAGCACCGTGCACGTCATCGGCATGGTGTTCTGCGCGATCCGGAAGGTCATGCCGGCGGTGACCGGCTTCGATCCCTTGAGGGTCGTGGTGCCGATGCCGTCGGTCCAGCTGCCCGCCCACGGCGCCCACACGCCGACCATCGCTCCGGATGCGCCTGCCTGCTTCATCGCGTCCGTCACCGCGGTCTTCAGCTTGCCCGTGACCTCGGAGGAGAAGCCGCCGGCGACCTGCTTCGGCAGCGTGGAGCTCGCGCCGGCATTCGGGGTGCACGCGGCCAGAACCAGGGCGAGGACGCTCGCCAGTGCGACGGCGGTGATCCGTCTCGCTCGTCGTCGCATTGCCATCCCCCGATGGGTTCGGTGTCCCTGGTCAAAGGATTCTAACCGCTCACGGGGGACGCACCGTGCAGCATACGATCGTGGCATGCAGAGCTTCCCTCCCGAGATCGTCGACGCCGTCCTCCGCCACATGAACAGTGACCACACCGACGACAACCTCGTGATCGTGCGCGCCAACGGGGTGCCGGATGCCGTGCAGGCGACGATGACGGCACTGGATGCGCAGGGCGGCACGTGGCGCGTCGTCACCGCCGACGACCACGCGACGGACGTGCGCATCCCGTGGACGATCCCGGTCGCCGAGCGCGCGGACATCCGCAAAGCCGTCGTGCTGCTCTACCGTTCGGCGTGCCGGACGCTGGGCATCGAGCCGCGCACCGAATAGGCGACCAATCCGTTCCCGCCCATCCTCCGAACCAGGAGATGAGGCGCAGCGCCAGCCGCGCCGCACACTAGGAGGGAACATCATGCGCACATCACCGAACCGTCTGGTCGCCACCATCTTCGGCGCCGTCTATCTCGTCGTCGGGCTTCTCGGCTTCGCTTACACCGGCGGCGTCGGCTTCGTCGCCACCAAGGGTGGGCTCATCCTCGGCATCTTCGAGGTCAACCCGCTGCACAACATCGCCCACCTGCTGATCGGCGCTGCGCTGCTCATCGCCGGGCTCACCAGGGTGGCCGCCGCCAAGGCCGTGAACACCACGGTCGGCGCCGTCTACCTGCTGCTCGGCATCGTCGGGTTCTTCCTGGTCGGCACGGGCGCGAACATCCTGGCGCTGAACACGCCCGACCACTTCCTTCACCTGGTGAGCGCCATCGTGCTCCTCGGCGTCGGCCTCGGCGCGGAGAAGACCGTCCGCCGCACGTCGGCCGTCGCCTGACCCGGCTGAGAGACGAGTCACGGTGAGCACCATGACCAGGGCAGTTCAGGGGGAGGCTGTAGGCGTGGCCGTCTCGGCGGCCACCCGCGCCTGGCTCGCCGTGGCTGCGCTGGGAGCAGGGCTGCTTCACGCGGCTCTCGCCGCCAGCGCACCCCTCCCGGCCGCGATCGTCCTCGTGGCGTTCGCGGCAGGGGAGCTCGGGTGGGCGGTCGCGGCTTTCGTCCGCGACCGTCCGCCTTTCTTCCGGGCGGCACTCGTCGCCGCGCTGGTGCCCGTGGGCGCCTGGGCGGTCGTCGCGACCGTGGGAGCGACGTCGGAGGCCGGGACCGTCCTGGCGCTGCCGCCGTTGCCGCTCGCGGTCGCCGCCCTGCTCGACGTCGCGGTCGCGGCCACCATCGCCGTGGTGCTGCGCCGCGGGAAGGCGGCCAACCCGGATGCGGGCGCCCTGCGCTTCGTGCTGGCGCTCCTGCTGAGTGCAGCAGCGGTCAGCGCGGTCACCATCCCGGCGCTCGGTGTCACGGACGCGGGTGTGGCGGCAGTGGATGTGCACCTGCAGCACTCGGGGCACCACTGAGCCGCGCTCCATCGGCCCGGCTTTCCACCCACTGGCGTTTCCCAGCCTCGCTGCTACACTTAGGACACCCTTCCTTAGGTAACCCTAACTAGCATCCCGAACGGCTGGAGCATCGTGGCAGCAATCATCCCCTTCTCCCAAGCCCTTCGTGAGCGGACCCGAACCGATCACGGGTCCAGCGAGGGCGCCGGCTTCATGCAGGACCTGATGACCGGGAAGGGCTGCCGCGAGGACTACATCGCCCTGGTGGCCCAGCACTACTTCATCTACGAGGCTCTGGAGGCGGTCGCCGCCCGGATAAGCGACGACCCGGTGGCCGCCGCCTTCATCACCCCGAAGCTGACCCGCCTTCCCGCGATCGAGGCCGATCTGGCGTTCCTGCTCGGTGCGGACTGGCGCGACCGCATCGCCCCCGTCCCCACAACGGTCCGCTACGTCGACCGCATCCACGAGGTCACCGACTGGCCGGGCGGCTTCATCGCCCACCACTACACGCGCTACCTCGGCGACCTGTCCGGCGGCCAGATCATCCGCACCCTCATGCAGCGCCAGTTCGGGTTCGAGACGAACGGCGTCGGCTTCTACCTGTTCGCGGAGATCGCGAAGCCGCGCGAGTTCAAGGACGTCTACCGCGCCCAGCTGGACGCCGTCGACTGGGACGACGCCGAGCGCGAGCGCGTCATCGACGAGGTCATCGTCGCATACGCGTTCAACACGTCGCTGTTCGAAGACCTGGCCGCGGCCAAAGCCGCCGCCTAGACGCCCGCGCGCCGCAGCACGAACGATCCGTTCCCGAACCGCACCGTCGACCCGGGATCGACCTCGTGCCGGGTGTTCGGGTCGCACGCGTACGCGCCGTCGCCCGGATACACGATTGTCGTGCCGTTGGCGGACCCGAGGTCGAGCACCCAGAAGATCCCGTCGTACTGCCCGAACGCCAGGTGCGCCCGCGAGATGGACTTGGCGTCGTCCGCCACCGTGATCAGCTCGGCGTGCGCAGGATCGTCCAGCTCGGTCCCCGGCGTGTGCGCGGCCGGGTTGCGCCCGATCACGCCGTTCCCGCTCGTCTCCACGTGCTGCCCGTCACTGAAGTCGAGCACGAAGGTCACCGCCATCTGAGTCTCCTGTCGCGTGTGTTCGGCGTGTGCGCGCCTCAGCCCTCGCGGGGCCGGGTGCGCATGAATCGTTCGACGTCCGCATCCACCATGATGTCGCTCGGCCGCAGAGGGCGGGACAGGTACAGCCCGTCGAGCGAGGTGATGCGGCTCAGGGCCACGTATGTCTGGCCGGGGCTGAACGCCCGCTGGCCGAGGTCGACGACCGCGGAGTCGTAGGTCTTGCCCTGGGACTTGTGGATGGTGACCGCCCACGCCAGCCGCAGCGGGAACTGGGTGAACTCGGCGACGACGTCTTTGGTGAGCTTCTTGGTGGCGGGGGAGTACGAGTACTTGAACTTCTCCCAGATGGCCGGCTCGACCTCGTGGATCTCGCCGTCCACGTCCACGTAGACGTTGGAGTCGATGCGGGTGACCGTGCCGATGGTGCCGTTGACCCAGCGCGGCCCCTCGCCGCCCTGGCCGACGTCGTTGCGCAGGAACATGACCTGCGCCCCCACCTTGAGCTCGAGCGTCTCGTCTGCCGGGTACGTGCGGCCGCCGAAGTCGCCGCTGACCTCCGCCTTGGCAGTGAGCGCGCGGCCGGGCAGGCGGCGCAGCGCCTCCGCGTTGATGCGGTTGACGGAGTCGTTGCGGGTCGCCAGCGTGATCGTGCCGTCATCCGGTGCCGGGCGGGCGCCCATCTCGTTGAGCCGGTCGGCGATCTCCTTGGTGACCTGGCCGTGCCGCACCGCGTTGAGCATGTATTTGAAGTCGGACTCGTGCTGGCGGTGCACCTCGACGAGTTCCACGATCTTGAGGTCGGCCTCCTGCCACACCTTGGCGTCGAAGAACCACATCGACCGGTACGTGTCGCCGAAGTACGCCCGCTCCTCCGGATCGCCCGGCACGGGAGCCAGCTGGTACGGGTCGCCGAACAGCACCACCTGCACGCCGCCGAACGGCTCCTTGTTGCGCTGCCTGGCCTGGCGCAGGCTGCGGTCGACCGCATCCATCAGGTCGGCGTTGACCATCGAGACCTCGTCGATCACGAGGGTGTCGATGCTGTTGAGCAGCTTGCGCAGCTCGGCGCTCTGCTCGATGTCGTGGTCGGCGATGACCCCGATCGGCAGCCGGAACAGCGAGTGGATGGTCTGCCCGCCGACGTTCAGCGCCGCGACCCCGGTGGGCGCGGAGATGACGAGCGACTTCTCCGTGTTCCAGGAGAGATGGTTGAGCAGCGTGGATTTCCCTGTGCCGGCGCGACCGGTGACGAACACGTGCTCGCGGGTGTGCTCGATCAGCTCGAACACCCGCTGTTGTTCGGGCGTGAGGGAGAGTCGGCCCATCCGATTCCCTTCCGTCGCGCGACCTGCCGAACTACTCTAACGCGGCACCGGGCTCGGGCGGCGGTTCTCCACAGGCCCATAGGATGGCGGCATGAGTGGGGACGAGTCGGAGGGTGCACCCGCGCATCCGCTCGCCGCTCTCAGCCCCCGCACGCGCGTCCTGCTGATCTGGTCCGGCGTGGCCGTGCTGCTCGTCCTGGCGTTCGTCGCCGCGGTCGGCGCCGTGCAGCGCGCGTTCTACAGCCCGGCCGGTTTCGCCACCTCCTACGTGGATGCGCTGGCCGCCAGGGACGTGCGCGCCGCGATGGCGATGCCGGGCGCAGACCCGACCCCCGCATCCCTGTCGGCGCAGGGCCTGCCCGAGAAGCCGTCACGCGAACTGCTCCGACCGGATGTGCTCCCTCACCTCACCGGCATCCGGGTGGTCAGCGACGACCAGCTGGCGTCCGGCTCGCACCTGGTGGAGGTCGCAGCCCGCGCGGACGGGCATCCGGTGACGGCGAAGTTCACCGTGCGGCAGACCGGTTCGGTGCTCGGGCTCCTCCCGCTGTGGGAATTCGCCAAGACGCCGCTGACGGTCGCGCACATCCAGGTGCAGCACGCGGACACGTTCACGATCGCCGGCCACACCCTCGAACCCCGCGCGGCGGAGAAGCAGCCGGCCGACGCGTTCTCCGTCGCGGCCGACTACCTCATGTTCGCCCCCGCCCGGTATTCGCTCGGGCACCACTCCCGCTATCTCACGGCCGACACGGTCGCCTTCCCCGCCGCGGCAGGGCAGCGGGTGCCGGTGGCAGTGGATGCGCAGCCGACCAACGCGTTCGTTTCCGTCGTGCAGACGCAGCTCCACGACTTCCTCGACGACTGCGCCAAGCAAGAGGTGCTGCAACCGGCGGGCTGCCCGTTCGGGGCGGTCATCGACGACAGGGTGCAAGGACTGCCGGCCTGGTCGATCGTGCGCTACCCGCCGGTGACCATCCAGGCCGGGGAGACCGGATGGGTGATGCCGCGCTCCGAGGGCGCCGCCCACCTGTCCGTGACGGTGCAATCGCTGTTCGACGGGTCGGTGTCGCAGCGCGAGACCGACGAGCCGTTCGCGATGTCCGTGTCGAAGATCACCCTCCGCGACGACGACGGGATCGACCTGGTGGTGGCGGACTAGGGCTGCTCGGCGCTACGCGCTCGCCCCTACCGCCGCGCCCCATCCCGCGACGCCAGCTTCTGCAGCCGCTCGTTGTACGCGTTCAGCTCCGCCTCGCCCGTGCGGTCGGCGTTGCGGTCGCGGCGCTTGGTCTCGCGGTCGTCGCTGCGGCTCCACTGGATGGCCACCACGATCGCCAGGATGACGGTGGGGATCTCGCCGACGCTCCAGGCGATGCCGCCTCCCGTCTGCTGGTCGACGAGCGGGCTGTCGCCCCAGGTGCGGCCCATCGAGCCGAACCAGTCGGCGAGGAGCAGACCGGTGCTCTGCATGATCGAGAGGCCGAAGAAGGCGTGGAAGGCCATCGTCCCGAGCAGGAGCAGCAGTCGGAACGCGTACGGCAGGCGGTACTTCACGGGGTCGATGCCGATCAGCGACTGCACGAAGAGGTAGCCGGTGATGAGGAAGTGGATGATCATCCACTCGTGCCCGATGTGGTCGGTGGTGGCCCAGCGGAACAGCGGCGTGTAGTAGAACGCCCAGAGCGACCCGGCGAACAGCACGGCGGCCACCACCGGGTTCGAGATGACGTTCGCGAAGCGGGAGTGCACCGCCAGCAGGATCCACTCCCGACCGCCGCGGGAGCCGTCCGTGCGCTTCTTGATCGACCGCAGCGCGAGGGTGACCGGCGCTCCGGGCACAAGCAGCAGCGGCACCATCATCGTCAGCACCATGTGGGCGAGCATGTGGGTGGAGAAGAGGTACTTCTCGTACACGTTGACGCCGCCGGACGTGATGTAGAACAGCAGCACGATGCCGAGGATCCAGAACACCGTGCGATGGATGGGCCAGGCGTCTCCGCGCTTGCGCAGCCGCCAGACGCCCGCGAGGTAGAAGAAGATCGCGAAGCCGCACGCGAGCACCCAGAGCAGGTCGAAGTTCCAGCTCGTGAACAGCCGGCCCCAGGTGAGTTCGGGCGGCAGCTTCTCTCCGGTGAGGATCTGGGCGGGCGTCGGAGACTGTCCGAGCTTCTCCGCCACGGGCGTCGCGGTGCGGGCGAGCGCGGCGGCGACACCGGATGCGATCCCCATGAACGCGAGTTCGGCCGTGACGATCCACCAGAAGGTGCTGCGCCTGCCGCCCGCCTTGAGCCTGCCGATCAGGATGCGCCGCTGCATCACGCCGAAGACGCCGAGCGCTCCGAGCGCCGCCACCTTGACCAGCACCAGGATGCCGTACGGCGTGGCCAGCTGCGCCAGGGTGCCGACGCGCAGTTCCGCGTTCACGTAGCCGGAGGCCGCGACGACGATGAAGGCGATCAGGGCGAGCGACGAATACCGCTCGAGCACGGGAACGAGGCGGCCGCTGTCGAGCGTGCGCCTGGCGACGATGAGGGTGACGAGCCCGCCGAGCCAGATCGCGGCGAAGAGCACGTGCAGGCCGAACGAGGTGACCGCCGCGTCGTGACCGGCGGCATCCGCACTGTGGCCCTGCTGCGCCATCGGGACGATCGACGCGATGGCGAGAGCGGTGACGAATATGAGGGCCGTGTGGTTGCGGACCGCGAAGCAGAGCACCGTGACGGCGGCGGCGATGAGCGTGATGCCCAGCCAGGCCTGCCCGATGGAGACGCTGGTGACGAACGAGCTGAGGCCGTTGCTGAACGCCTCGTCGAACGACCACGGCACGTTCGAGACGCTCACGAACGTGAACAGGCCGGTGGCAGCGCTCGCGACCGTCATCACCGCGGCAGAGCCTGCGGCGAAGTCGAGGGACTTGCCGAACTCGTCATTCTCCGGGCTGAACGCGAAACAGGCGAGTACCAGCGCGCCGATCGTGCCTGCGGCACTCAGGTTCACGATGAGGGTCGCCGTTGGCAGACCCCACCGCACGAGCGCCCCCGGGTCGGCCAGGAGGGGTGCCGCAGCGCCTCCGCCGAACGCGAGGGCCGCGATCATGGAGACGATCGCGACGATCAGCAGGACGGCAGGACCGATGATGCGGACGAGTCGGGGCACCGGACAAGCCTACGTCTCACGCGCTGAGAGCCCGCACACAGGTGCGGACAGACGACGAGGGCGGCACCGCCGTGCGGTGCCGCCCTCGATCAAGCCGGTGAGACTACTTGACGGCAGCCTTGAGCTTCGAGCCGGCGGTCAGCTTGACGCGGTGACCGGCCGGGATGGCGATCTCGGCGCCGGTCTGCGGGTTGCGGCCGGTGCGGGCAGCGGTCTCGGTGCGCTCTGCAGCGAGCCATCCCGGGATGGTGACCTTGCCACCGTTGGCGACGGTCTCCGCGATGGTGGCGAAGAATGCGTCGAGCACGCCACCGACGGCAGCCTGGCTCTGACCCGACGACGCGGCGACGGCGGCAACGAGCTCGGTCTTGTTCAGCGACTTGTCAGCCATTGAGTGTCCTCCTCGGACCTTGTGCTGGATATACAGCTTTTATGTGGAACGGTTGAGGCCAAACTGGCCGTTACGTTTGGTCGGTTGACCGCCTCGAATGTATCAGAAACCCGCGAAAACACGCGGATTCTCGGCGTTTTTCACAAAGTAGGGAGCATTTGGGCAGGCGCGGGGACCGCATCCACCTCCCGGCGGGAACGACGAAGGGGTGCCCGGCCGAAGCCGGACACCCCTTCGAGGATGCTGTCTCGCTGTTTACCAGCTGGACTTGGTGATACCGGGCAGCTCGCCACGGTGCGCCATGTCGCGGAAGCGAACGCGCGAGATGCCGAACTTGCTGAGGTTTCCGCGGGGACGGCCGTCGACGGCGTCGCGGTTGCGAACGCGGATCGGGGAGGCGTCGCGCGGGATCTTCTGCAGGCCCTGGCGAGCCGCTTCGCGCGACTCGTCGGTGCCGTTGGGGTCGATCAGGGCCTTCTTGAGCTCGAGACGACGTGCCGCATAGCGGTCAACGATCACCTTGCGCTGCTCGTTCTTGGCGATCTTGGACTTCTTAGCCATGTGTTTAGCGCTCCTCTCGGAAGTCGACGTGCTTGCGCACTACGGGGTCGTACTTCTTGAGCACGAGACGGTCGGGGTTGTTGCGACGGTTCTTCTTGGTCACGTAGGTGTAACCGGTTCCAGCCGTCGAACGAAGCTTGATGATCGGACGAACGTCCTGCTGCTTTGCCATTAGATCTTCTCCCCACGGGCCAGGAGGTCCTTGACCACGGACTCGATGCCACGGGCGTCGATGACCTTGATGCCCTTGGCGCTCAGGGTCAGGGTGACGTTACGGCGAAGCGACGGCACGTAGTACGTCTTCTTCTGAATGTTCGGGTCGAAACGACGCTTGGTGCGTCGGTGCGAGTGCGAGATGTTGTGTCCGAAGCCGGGAACGGCTCCAGTCACCTGGCACACTGCTGCCATTGTCTTTTCTCCAATACCGCGGAGCCGGATGCTCCGCCCAAGGTCACTTGTCGGCACGGTTCACCCCAGAAATCCGGAGATGTTGGGGTTCACGTACGATCTGAGCAGGAGAGGCCCACTCAGCCAAACATCAATAGTACGTCACATCCGTGCATCCCGCCAATCGCCCGGGATGCGCTGCTCACGCCAGGCGGGAGCAGGATGCGCACAGACCGAAGATGTCGACCACGTGCTGGGGCTGTGTGAAGCCGTGCGCCGCCGCAGCGGCCTGGGCCCACTGCTCGACGGCGTCCGCCTCGATCTCGACCGTGAGGCCGCAGTTGCGGCAGATCAGATGGTGGTGATGGCCGGTGGTGCACGCACGGTAGAGGGCCTCACCCTCCGGCGACTGCAGCGAATCGGCCTCACCCTCGGAGGCGAGGTCGGCGAGCGCCCTGTACACCGTGGCGAGCCCGATGGGCGATCCCGTCTCGTGCAGGCTGAGGTGGAGTCCCTGCGCGCTGATGAAGCCCTCCGTGGAGGTCAATGCCTCTCGGACGGCTTCGCGCTGCCAGGTGTTCCGCTTCACCACGCCAGGTTATCCGTTCTGCCTCACGAGTCGCCGTGAACCCTGGCGTCCGCCGACCAGGCGGCAGACCACGTAGATGACGAACGAGATGGTGGTGACGTACGGGCTGATCGGCAGGGCGCTGCCGATCGCGAGCATGATGCCTCCGACGACGGAGACGAGCGCGAAGCCGACGCTGAGCAGGGGAACGACGAGCGGCGACGACGAGACGCGCATCGCGGCGGCGGCCGGGGTCACCAGCAGCGACAGCACGAGCAGCGCTCCGACGATCTGCACGGACACGGCTACGGCGAGCCCGAGGAGCACCATGAACGCCAGGGCGACGAACCGCACGGGCACCCCGCGGGAGGCGGCTACATCCGCATCCAGGCTGTCGAAGGTGAGGGGGCGCCAGATCACCAGCAGCCCGATCAGCACCACGGCGCCGATCCCGAGCAGCCAGCCGAGCTGGGGGTCGTCGACGGAGACGATCTGCCCGGTGAGCAGCCCGAACTTGTTGGCGCTCCTCCCCGGATAGAGCGCGAGGAACAGGATGCCGAGGCCGAGACCGAACGGCATCAGCACCGCGATGATCGAGTTCCTGTCCCTCGCCTTCGCGCCGAGCAGGCCGATCAGCACGGCCGCGATGAGCGACCCGGCCACCGAACCGACCACGACGTTCGCCCCGAACAGCAGGGCGGCGGCCGCGCCGGCGAAGGAGAGCTCGCTGATGCCGTGCACGGCGAACGCCATGTCCCTCTGCATCACGAACACGCCGATCAGCCCGCCGACGACGCCGAGCACGGCTCCCGCGACGATCGAGTTCTTCACCAGCGCGAGCAGTTCTCCGTAGTTGGCGAAGTCGAACAGCTGCGACCACAGGTCGGTGCTGGTTGCCAGGTGCGCGATCATGCCGCAGGCTCCGGATGCGCGGTGTGCCCGTGATGGTGGTGGTCGTGGGTCTCGGAGTCCGGGATCCCGACCACCACGATGCGCCCGCGGCTGCGGATCACGTCGATCGGGGTGCCGTACAGCTCGGTGAGCACGTCGCTGCGCAACACTTCGTCCGGGGTGCCCTCGCGGAACCGGCCGCCGGCCAGGTAGAGCACCTTGTCGACCATCCCGAGCACGGGGTTCACGTCGTGGGTGACGAAGACGACGGCGCTGTCGTGGTCGCGCCTGCGCTTGTCGATCAGTTCGCTGACGCCGCGCTGGTGCTGCAGGTCGAGGGAGAGGAGCGGTTCGTCGCAGAGCAGCAGCGACGGGTCCCCGGCGAGCGCCTGGGCGACGCGGAGCCGCTGCTGCTCGCCGCCGGAGAGGCTGCCGACGGGCACGTTGGCGTATCGGCGTGCTCCGACGGAGTCGATCAGCTGCTCCACCTGCGCCTTGTCGGCCTTGGTGGGGATGGGCAGCCCCCAGCGGTGCCCGTTGACGCCGAGTGCGACGAGGTCGCGAGCGCGCATCGGGGTGCCGGAGGCGATGATCTTCTGCTGCGGGATGTACCCGATCCGCCTGTCGCCGCGACGCACGTCGTGGCCGTCGAACTGGATCGTGCCGGAGTCGAGCTGCTGCTGGCCGAGGATCGTCTTCAGCAGGCTGGTCTTGCCGGAGCCGTTCGGACCGAGCACGGCGACGAACTCGCCGGCGTGCACATCCAGGTCGAGGCCGCTCCACAGGGTGCGGTCGCCGAAGCCGAGGTTCGCATCCCTGAGTCGCAGCACCACGGGCCGCTGGTCGGGGGATGGGACGCGCTCCAGCGGCTCGACCGCTTCGGCGGTCATTCGCCGAGGGCCTTGGCCACGGCGTCGACGTTGCTCGTCATCCAGCTGATGTAGTCCTTGCCTGCCGGCAGGGTCTCCGTCACGGGGACGACGGGAACGTCTGCGCTCTTCGCCGCCGCGAGGACCTTCTCGGTCTCCGGGCCGCTGGTCTGCTCATTGTATGCAAAGACCTTCACGGCGTTGTCGCTGAACAGGTGCAGCATCTCGTTGAGCACGGAGGGCGACACGTCGGTGCCCTCCTCGATGGCCGAGCTGAACGCCTCCGGGGTCTTGTTGACGAGCCCCATGGCGTCGAGGAGGTAGAGCGGAACGGGCTCGGTGATGGCGGCGCCTTCGCCCGCGTACGTCTTCTTGAGGTCGGCCGTGCGCTGTTCCAGATCGCCGAGGTCTGCGGTGAAGGCTGCGGCGTTCTTGGTGAACGTCGACGCCTGCGACGGGTCGGCCTTCGTCAGCGCATCCACTAGCTTCCCAGTGAACTTCTGGATGGTGGGGAAGTCGTACCAGACGTGCTCGTTGAGGTGGTCGCCCGCCGTCGCCTTCTTGCCGGAGATGTCGACGACGTTGAGCACGGCCGCCTTGTCGCCCGCCGACTTCCGCAGCGTGTCCATGAAGTCGTCGTAGCCTCCGCCGTTCTCGATGATGATGTCGGCTTTGGAGACGGCGAGCTGGTTCTGGGCGCTGGCCTCGAACGAGTGCGGGTCCTGGGCCGGGTTGTCCATCAGGGAGGTGACCTGGACGGCGTCGCCCGCGATGGTCTTGGCGATGTCGCCGTACACGTTGGTGCTGGCGACGACGGAGACGGTCTTGTCGGAGTCCGCTGCTCCGGATGCGCCGGCCGAGCATCCCGTGAGGGCGAGGGCGGCGGCGAGCGGAAGAGTGAGAAGTGTGGCGATGGAGCGCGACTTCATGTGGGGGGCCTGTCTAATTCGGCTGATCGTGGATGCGCGCCGGCGAGCGGCACCCCCACACACTAATCCTTATTGATAATGATTGTCAAAACCATCATCAGTCGAGCAGCAGCGCGGGCTCCTCGATGATCGAGGCCACATCCGCCAGGAACCGGGATGCGACGTCGCCGTCCACCACGCGGTGGTCGAACGACGCGCCCAGCGTTGTGACGAACCGCGGCCGCACCTCGCCGTCGACGACCCACGGCTTCTGCTTGATCGTGCCGAGGGCGACGATGCCGACCTCGCCCGGGTTCAGGATGGGCGTGCCGGTGTCCATCCCGAACACGCCGATGTTGGTGATCGTGATGGTGCCGCCGGACATCTCGGCCGGGGTGGTCTTGCCGTCGCGGGCGGTGAGGGTGAGCTGTTCGAGCGCCGTGGCGAGCTCGAGCAGGGACATCTCCTGCGCCTCTTTGATGTTCGGCACGATGAGGCCGCGCGGGGTCGCCGCCGCGATGCCGAGGTTCACGTAGTGGCGCACGATGATCTCCTCGTCGGTCCACGACGAGTTCACGGTGGGGTTGCGGCGCACGGCCCAGATGATCGCCTTCGCCATGATGAGCAGCGGGGAGACCTTCACGCCGATGAAGTCGGGCGAGTTCTTGAGGCGCTTGACGAACTCCATCGTGCGGGTCGCATCCACGTCGACGAACAGGCTGACGTGCGGAGCGCTGAACGCACTGGACACCATCGCGTTCGCGATCGTCTTGCGCACGCCCTTGACCGGAATGCGGTCCTCGCGGTCGTTCGGCCACTCCGGCGTCTGGATGTTGCGGAACACGCTCGCCTGGGTCGCCTCGCGCAGCACGTCCTCGCGGGTGACCTCGCCGATCGGGCCCGTGGGGGTCACCAGCGTCAGGTCGACGCCGAGGTCTTTGGCGAGCTTGCGGATGGGCGGCTTGGCGATCACCGGGATGGTCGGGGTCACGTGCACCTCGGAGCGCACGGTGAGCGACGGTGCGGCGGGGGCGGGTTGCGTCGCCGCCGTGGCCGGGGCGGCGGCCGCCTGGCTCGCTGTGGCCGCCGGCGCCGCCGCTGCAGCGGGCGCGGGCGCTGCAGCGCCGCTCGTCGCGACCGGGATCGCCGACGTGCCGGGGTGGGTGACCCTGCGGCGCCTGCTGGCGCCGTGTCCGGCCGCGCCGTAGCCGACGAGCACTGCTCCCGGCTTCTCGGCGGGCGCATCCACTTCGTGGGAGACGCTGGCCGCGGTGTCGGCGGCGGCTTCGGCCACCTCGCTTTGCGGCTCCGCCGCCTGCGGTTCGCCGGCGTCGGCCGAGCCTGCTCCGGCGTCGCTCGAAACGGTGATGATGGGCGTGCCCACATCCACTGTCTGTCCTTCGGACACCAGCAACTCGCCGACGACGCCCTCGAACGGCGACGGCAGCTCGACGAGCGACTTGGCCGTCTCGATCTCGACGATCACCTGGTTGACCGCCACCGGGTCGCCGGGCGCGACCTTCCAGGCGACGATCTCGGCCTCGGTCAGACCCTCGCCGACATCGGGAAGAAGGAACTTCGATTCGCTCATGTGCGACTTCTTTCGGTAAGCGGGATCAGGTGACGACGCGGGCGCGCTGCGGCGACCGGATCAGTACGCGAGCGCCCTGTCGACGGCTTCGAGGATGCGGTCGGCGTCGGGGAGGTAGATGTCCTCGAGCTTCGCGGGAGGGAACGGGGTGTCGAATCCGGCCACCCGCAGCACGGGGGACTCGAGGGAGTAGAACGCCTTCTCGGTGACGGTCGCGGCGATCTCCGAGCCGACGCTGACGTTGCCGGGCGCCTCCTGGGCGACCACGAGCCTGCCGGTCTTCCGCACGGACTCCACGATCGGCGTGTAGTCGATCGGCGAGAGCGAGCGCACGTCGATGACCTCGATGCTGCGGCCCTCCTCGGCGGCGAGCTCTGCAGCGCGCAACGCGACACTGACCATCCCGGCCCACGCCACGACGGTGGCGTCCGTGCCGGTGCGGACGACGCGGCTGGCGTGCAGCGGCGTCTCGTTCTCGGCCAGGTCGACCTCGCCCTTGGGCCAGTAGCGGCTCATCGGCTCGAAGAAGAGCACGGGGTCGTTCGACTGGATGGCCTCCTGGATCATCCAGTACGCGTCGTGCGGGGTCGACGGTGCGACGATGCGCAGACCTGCCGTGTGCGCGAAGTACGCCTCGGGGGCTTCCTGGTGGTGCTCGACAGCGCCGATGTGACCGCCGTGCGGCACCCGGATGACGATCGGCATGCTGATCTTGCCGTCGTGCCGGTTGGTGAGCTTGGCCAGCTGGGTGGTGATCTGGTCGAAGCCGGGGAAGATGAAGCCGTTGAACTGGATCTCCAGCACGGGACGGTACCCGCGCATCGCGAGACCGATGGCCGTTCCGACGATGCCCGCTTCGGCGAGAGGGGTGTCGATGACGCGCTGCGGACCGAACTCCTTCTGCAGACCCTCCGTCACGCGGAAGACACCGCCGAGCGGGCCGACGTCCTCACCCAGGATGAGCACGCGGTCGTCGTCGGCGAGCGCCTTCCTCAGTCCGGCGTTGAGCGCCTTGACCATCGGCAGCGACTGGATGCGCGGCTCCGGCTCGGCGGGCGCGGCAGGCTGAGCGGGCTCTGCTGCTTCGGCGGGCTCGGACGACTCCGACGACTCTGCGGCCTCGGCCTGCTCGCCATCCTCGGCGCGCGCATCCTGAGCCGTCTCCGTGCCCGTGGGGGTGGGAGCCGCGTCCTCGATTGTGAACTCGCGCGACCACTCCTGCTCGGCGACGTGCTCTTCGAGCACGATGGAGCCCGGCTCGCTCTCGATGATCTCAACCACGTCGATGGCCTGGGTGTCCTCGCCGACCGGTGCGTCGGAGTGCTCCGGCGTCTCCACCAGTTCAGCCTCGACGATCTCGCCCTCCGTCTCGGGCGCTTCGCTTCTCACGTCGCTCATGCGTCACCTCCGAACGATGCTTCGTAATCGGTGAGCCACTGCTTCTGCTCGTCCATCAGCGGGTGCGGCTCACTGTAGACGTTGTCGAACATCGACGCGATGGGCGGCACCTCCAGTTCGAGGGTGCGCCTGCGGACGTCGGCGGCCAGGTCGGCCCCCTCCTCGTCCGCACTGTCGAAGAACGCCTGACCGACGCCCTGCTGTTCGAGGAACGTCCTGAACCGCACGATCGGATCGCGCTCGCCCCAGTACGCCGTCTCTTCGTCCGTGCGGTACTTGCTCGGGTCGTCGCTGGAGGTGTGGGCGCCCATCCGGTACGTGAGGGCTTCGATCATGCTCGGGCCTTCGCCGTTGCGGGCGTCGTCGAGGTGCTTTGCGGTGACCGCGTACGAGGCGAGCACGTCGTTTCCGTCGATCTGAACGCCGGGGATGCCGAATCCGCTGGATCGCAGGTAGAGCGGCGATCGCGACTGGGTGGTGACGGGCACCGAGATGGCCCACTGGTTGTTCTGCAGGAAGAAGACCTGCGGGGTCTGGTAGCTGGCGGCGAAGACGAACGCCTCGCTCACGTCGCCCTGGCTGGTGGCGCCGTCGCCGAAGTAGACGATGGCGGCCTCGTCGGTCTCCGGGTTGCCCGTGCCGACCTTGCCGTCGAACTTGATGCCCATCGCGTATCCGGTGGCGTGCAGCGTGTGCGAGCCGATCACCAGCGTGTAGAGGTGGAAGTTCTGCACAGCGGGGTCCGTCGGGTCCCAGCCGCCGTGCGTCGTGCCGCGGAGGAGCCCCATGATGCCGACGGGGTCGATGCCGCGGATCATGCCGACGACGTGCTCGCGGTAGGAGGGGAAGAGGTGGTCCTGCGGGCGGGCGGCATGGGCCGAGCCCACCTGCGCACCCTCCTGGCCCATGCTCGGCACCCAGAGTCCGAGCTGGCCCTGGCGCTGCAGGTTCGCGGCTTCGTGGTCGAAGGCGCGGACCTTGACCATGTCGCGGTACAGCCGCCGGTAGTCGTCCTCGTCCAGTCGTTCGAGGTAGGGCAGGTATTCCGCTGCGAGTTCGCTGGGCTGGAAACGGCCGTCTGCTGTCAGCAGCTGGACCGTGTTCGCCGGGCGCGGGGTATCGTTCGTGGCAACCACCTGTCTAACCTAACCGCTTGGCGGGGTGCCCATTTGGTAGGTTCCGCACAATATCTGCGGCCACCTCAAGGAGTTTGTCCACAGACTCCTGCTCCCCGACACTGATCCGGATGCCCTCGGGCACGAACGCGCGGACCGTCAGTCCCGCGTCGAAGAACGCGTCGTTCGCCTCGGCGGTCTGGTCGCCGGTGGCGAGCCAGACGAAGTTGCCCTGCGCCTCCGGCACCGCCCAGCCCTGCGCGATCAGCGCATCCCGCAGCTGGTCGCGGCGCATCGCGATGCGGGCGACGCGCTCCATCAGCTCGTCCTCCGCCTCGATCGAGGCGAGCGCGGCGATGCGCGCGGCGTCGGTGACGGACAGCGGGATCGCCGCAGAGCGGGCGGCGTCGAGCACGTGCGCCGGACCGACCGCGTATCCGATCCGCAGCGCGGCCAGACCGTAGGCCTTGGAGAAGGTGCGCAGCACCACGAGGTTGGGATATCGGCCGAGAAGGGGGATGCCGTCGACGGCGTCGTCGTCGGTGACGAACTCGTAGTACGCCTCGTCGAGGAGCACCAGCAGGTCGGAGGGCACGGCGGCCATGAAGCGCTCGAAGTCCGCCGCCGTGACGATCGTGCCCGTCGGGTTGTTCGGGGTGCAGACGATGACGGCCCGGGTGCGGTCGGTGATGGCCGCCGCCAGGGCATCCAGGTCGTGACTGCCGTCCGCGCGATTCGGGACCTGCACGCTGGTCGCGCCGGCGACCGTCACGAGCCCGGGGTACGCCTCGAACGAGCGCCACGAATAGACGACCTCGTCGCCGACGCCCGCCGCGGCGGAGATGAACTGCGAGAGCAGGGAGACGGAGCCGTTTCCGAGGTGCACCTGCTCGACGTCGACGCCGTGCCGGTCGGCGAGACGCTGCCGAAGGTCGCCGCCGCCCGCGTTCGGGTAGCGGTTGAGGTCGCTGAGGACGCGGGTGACCGCATCCACCACCGACGGAAGGGGAGGGAACGGGTTCTCGTTGCTGGACAGCTTGAAGCCGTCGGCCGGGGCCGGCCTTCCCTGCTTGTATGCGGGGACAGCCACGATCTCGGGGCGCAGCCTCACGCCACGGGTGTGTTCGGTACTCACGCCCCTAACTTACCCGCGGCCGCATACTGCCGCGGGAATTCTCGCTCCACCCCTCGCTTCCTGGATGCGCCACCTGGGATCATGGACGCATGAGATTCCTCGTCAAGCTCATCATCAACGCTCTCGCACTCTGGTTCACGACCCTCATCGTGTCCGGCGTCACCGTCCGCCCATACGCAGAGGGCACGCTGCCGACGATCCTCACCTATCTGCTGATCGCGCTGATCTTCGGTGTGGTCAACGCGATCGTCGGCACGGCCATCCGGGTCGTCGCGTTCCCGATCTACATCCTGACGCTCGGGCTCATCTCGTTCATCGTGAACGGGCTGCTCCTGCTGCTCGTGGCGTGGATCAGCGGACTGATGGGCTTCGGGCTCTACATCGCGGGCTTCTGGTGGGGTGTGCTCGGCGCCCTGGTGCTCGCGCTCATCGCCTGGCTCATGGGCCTGATCCTGCGCCCGCTCACGCGACGCTGACAGCGTGGATGCGGGAGAATAGGTCAGACCCCACCACGCAAGGAGACCCATGACCGCGCTGCCTCCCCAGCCGCTGAGCCCACTCGACGGCCGTTACCGCTCGGCGGTGCTCGGCCTCGGCGACCACCTCTCGGAGGCCGGCCTCAACCGGGCCCGCGTCCAGGTCGAGGTCGAATGGCTCATCTACCTGACGAGCCACCGGATGTTCGGGTCCACCCCGCTCACGGAGGAGCAGGTGCGCTCGCTGCGCGCGCTCGTCGACGACTTCGGCCAGCCGGAGATCGACAGGCTCGCGGAGCTCGAAGCCACCACCAAGCACGACGTGAAGGCAGTGGAGTACCTGGTGCGCGAGCGCCTGCACGCTCTCGGGCTCGACAGCATCGCCGAGCTGACCCACTTCGCGGCCACCAGCGAGGACATCAACAACCTCTCCTATGCGCTCACGGTGAGCGCGGCCGTGAACGAGGTGTGGCTGCCCAAGCTGCGCGCCGTGATCGGCGAGCTGCGCGCACAGGCGTTCGAGTACCGCGACGACGCCATGCTGGCGCGTACGCACGGTCAGCCGGCGACGCCGACGACGATGGGCAAAGAGCTCGCCGTCTTCGTCTACCGCCTCGAGCGCATCGCGAAGCAGATCGACCACAACGAATACCTCGGCAAGTTCAGCGGCGCGACCGGCACCTTCGCCGCGCACCTCGTTGCGGATGCGGACGCCGACTGGCCGCGCATCTCGGAGGAGTTCGTCACCAGTCTCGGGCTCGACTGGAACCCGCTGACCACGCAGATCGAGTCGCACGACTGGCAGGCGGAGCTGTACGCGAAGATCTCGCACGCCAACCGGGTGCTGCACAACCTGGCGACGGACATCTGGACGTACATCTCGCTCGGCTACTTCCGGCAGACGCCGGAGCCCGGCGCGACCGGCTCGTCGACGATGCCGCACAAGGTCAACCCGATCCGGTTCGAGAACGCGGAGGCCAACCTCGAACTGAGCTCGGCCGTGCTCGACTCGCTCGCTGCGACACTGGTGACCAGCCGCCTGCAGCGCGACCTCACCGACTCCACCACGCAGCGCAACATCGGCGTGGGCCTCGGGCACTCCCTGCTGGCCCTGGACAACATCCAGCGCGGCCTCGGTCAGATCGCCCTCGACCGCGACCTGCTTGCGGCCGACCTCGACGCCAACTGGGAGGTGCTCGCAGAGGCGATCCAGACGGTCATCCGCGCCGAGGTCACGGCGGGGCGGTCGCAGATCACCGACCCGTACGCGATGCTCAAGGAACTCACCCGCGGCAAGCGCGTCGACCACCAGGGCCTCACCGACTTCGTCAACACCCTCGACATCGGCCAGGCCGCCAAGAACCGTCTGCTCGCGCTCACGCCGCACACGTACACGGGCCTCGCCTCGGCTCTCGTCGACCGGCTCTGACCCCACAGACAATCGAGTCCGAAGTTACTCACGGTCATGCTCGGCGTGTCGCGTGAAGAGCTTCGGACTCGATTGTTTTGGGGCTAGTGCGCGGAGGGCTTGGGGGACTCGGGAGAGTCGGGGGACTCGCCGTTCTGCTCCTGGAGGTCGTGGACCTCGGCGGCGTTCGGCTTGAAGGCGAGCGCGAAGAGGGCCATCAGGACGAGCGCGACGATGAACGCGATGCCGAAGCTCACGCCGGCGAGCAGGAACTCGCGGGTCGCGATCAGCACGATCAGGCCGACGAAGACGGCGAGCGCCGCCGAGATGCCGAGCAGTTCCGCCGGCAGGAACCGGTCTTTGCGGGTGGGCTGGAGTTTCGAGTCGGAGGTCACGCTCTGGTCTTTCTTGTCACGCTTGGTCACGATCCGTTCCCCGCGTTCTGCTCGGCGGCGACGGCACGGGATGCGCTCCTCAGCGACACGGCGCCGATCCCCTGGAAGACGCCCACGATCACGGCCCACGCCCCGAACAGACCGATCGAGAGCAGCGCATCCACCGGGATGAGCAGGAAGGCGACGGCGAGCACGGCGGTCAGCGCGCCGGTGATGAGCCAGTCGCGGGCGGCCGCATCCCTGCCCCGGTTGCGGATGCCGTTGTAGAGCTCGAGGAAGCCGGTGAGCGCCGCCCACACGGTCACGAGATAGAGGTAGAGGCCGAGGCCGCTGGTCATCAGCGTGAGGGCGAGAACACCGGCGATGACGCCGATGGCGCCCTGCACGATGAAGAGGGTGCGCGTGTTGCCGCGGAGGCCGCTGGTGGCGGTGAGGACCGCTGTGGCGAGTCCGTCGAGGATGGCGAACACCCCGAAGACGATCAGCCCGAACTCGGCGGTGTGCGCATCCCTGGTGAAGGTGATGACGGCGGTCGCCGCGAGCGCGACGACGGCACGGACAGCGGGGACCACCCAGTACCGGTTGGACTTCGGGGCAGGAACAGCGGGTGCCACTCGGCGACCTCTCTCGTACGGGTTTCCCCGCTAGTTTAGTCGCGGTGCGCCTGCGCGTTTGCCGCGTGCGCGCGCGGGCGCTCGGTATGCTCGGGCTGTCTCCTGTCCGAGCACCACCCGACCACGAAGGGCTCCGGATGCGGATCGGTTTCGGAATCGTCCGAGCGGCGATGTGCCTGCTCACCATCGTGGCGATCGTCGCCCAGTTCGCGACGAGTGTGAACTTCATCTCGGGCAAGGGCGGCAACATCGCCGGCTACGTTGTGAACTTCTTCAGCTTCTTCACGATCGACTCGAACATCGGCTACGTCGTGGTGCTGGGCATCGGCGCCGTCTTCCTCTTCACCCGCACCGGCGACGACCCCGGCTGGTTCACCGGGCTGCGGGCGGCGGTGACGACGTACATGGTCACGACCGGCGTGGTCTACAACCTGCTGCTGCGCAACATTCCGCTGCCGCAGGGCCAGACGGTGGAGTGGTCGAACGAGGTGCTGCACGTCGTCGGCCCCGTCTACCTGCTGATCGACTGGCTGTTCGCGCCGGGACGTGCCGCGCTGCGCAACTCGGTCCTGTGGTGGATCGTCGGGTTCCCGATCGTCTGGGCGGTCTACACGCTCATCCGGGCGCCGTTCGGAGCGGACCCGGTGACGGGAAAGCAGCCGTGGTACCCGTACCCGTTCCTCAACCCGCACACCTCGCCGAACGGATACCTGTCTGTCTCGTTCTACGTGCTGCTGATCGCCGCGGTGATCCTGTGCGTCGGGTTCGGGGTGGTGTGGGTGTCGCGGCGGTGGGCGCGGGATGCGCCAACCCGTGGAGGTGTGGCCAGGCCCTCCTAGGCCCGCGCCATCCTGTCCACGCTGTTCGACCAGAAGACCACCCCGGCGACCGCCGTCAGGGCGAGCAGGAACGCGCCGGTCGGCGTGATCGTGTCCGCGATCCTGTGCTGCGCGCAGAGCGCGGAGGCGACCCCCGCGGCGAGCCCGCTGACGGAAACGACGGCGAACGAGTACGAGATGACCCTGGCGGCCCCGTCGAGCAGCATCCCGCGCACGATCAGCGCGATGGCGGCGATCAGCCAGGTGGCCCCGAGCGGGAACGAGATCAGCAGCGCGAGCTCGTCCCGCAGCAGCAGCCCGGGCACCAGGTAGAGCAGCGCGGCGGAGGCGAGCATGGCGAGCCCCAGCCCGACGAACCCGAGGAGCCGGACGCGCTCGGACCGGAACGCCTGGATGGTGCCGACCACAGACGGCCAGGTGAGTGCGAACGAGAACGCCACGACGGCCAGCGCGACCGCGCCGGCGCCCTGGACGAGCGGAAGCAGGTTGACGTTCATACCGATATTCAACGCCGATGGGGATGCGTTCGCATCATTCCGGAGAATGACTCTTTCGCCGCTGCGATAGCACCCGGTCAGGCGGCGAAGTAGTGCCGTTCGGTGGCAGGGCCGTCGCAGTAGCGGAGGGCATCCGCCAACAGCTCGCGATCCCTGCCCGTGAGCCGCTGCGACTGCTGCCGCCGGAACTCGCCCCACGACGGCACGACGAACGCCTCCAGCATCCTGTTCTCGTCCTCCCCGCTGCGGTAGAGCCTCCACCGCGATGCACCTGTCCGGCGGCGCGAGTCCTCGACGTGCTCCATCGCCGCGCGGAACTCCGACGTCTCACCGGCCCGTACCGGGTACGTGACCTCGATGAGCACCGGCCCGTCCGTCGGATCCGGCTCGAACACCAGCATCGGCGTCGCCCAGGTGAGCGAGATGGTGCGGTCGATCTCTCCGGTCCCCGGCAGGAGCGGCAGCAGCCGCACGCTCGCGGCCACGAGTAGGAGCAGCAGCGCGGCGAGGGCGAGCGCGTTCGTGGTGCCGAACAGCTGCGCGATCAGTCCCCAGAGGAACGAGCCGATCGCCATCGTGCCCATGAAGACCAGGATGTAGACGGCGGCGCCGCGCGAGCGCACCCACTGCGGCAGGGTCAGCTGCAGGGCGGCGTTCAGCACCGTGAGGGTCCCGATCCAGGCGAGCCCGGCGAGCACGAGAAGGAGGAGCGTCGGGATGTACGGCAGGTAGGCGGCCGCGACAGTCCCGACGGCGAACAGCACGGCACTGACCGCCACAACCACGTTGTCCGAGAACCGTTTGCGCACCACGGGCAGGGCGAAGATCCCGAGCACAGCGCCCACCCCGAGCGCGCCGAGGAGCAGGCCGTAGCCGCTGGAGTCGAGTTCGAGTCGTTTCGCCGTGACGGGCAGGAGCGCCCACAGAGCACTGGCCGGCGCCGCGAACAGGGCCGACCGCAACAGGATGCGCCGCACCAGGTGGGCGGACGCGACGTACCGCACACCCGCCCGCAGCGCGGGGCCGAACCGCTCCCTGTCGTCGAGTCCGTCCTGCGGCGGCCGCTTCCACCAGACCAGCGCTGCGGCGGCGGCGATGAAACTCAGCGCGTTGATGCCGAACACCACGGGCGCGCCCGTCAGCGACAGGATCGCTCCGGCGAGCGCCGGCCCGACCGCCCTCGCCCCGTTCACCGTCACGCCGCCGAGGGCCGACGACGCCCCGATCTGCTCGCGCGGGACGAGTTCGGGCTGGATGGCCTGCCAGGCGGGCGAGGTGAGTGTGGAAGTGACGCCCAGCAGGAACGTGAAGGCCAGCAGGCTGAGCGGGGTCAGATCGTTCAGCAGCGCGACCACGGTGAGGGCGGCCGCGATGACGACGCTCGCGACCATCCCCCAGATCAGCAGTTTGCGCCGGTCGAGCGAGTCGGCCAGCACTCCCGCGGGCAGCGAGAACAGCATCGCGGGGGCGAGGCTCGCGGTCTGCACGAGGGCGATCACGGTCGCGCCGGCCGCCGCATCCACCAGGAACCACTGGGCGCCGACGGTCTGCATCCAGGTGCCGATGTTGCTGCCGAGCTGCGCGAACCACAGCACGCGGAAGGCCGGGATGGCCATCGGCGCCCACGCGGACACGATGGAGGGGGCGGCAGCGGTCTTCGACATGCTTGCATTATGCGGCGAGCGCGTTACGGCCGTGTGTCCGGAGCATCCCGGACAGTGCCCGCTCAGGCCACAGGGTCGAGCGGGTTGTTGCGTGACACGATCAGCGGGTCGACCGGCGTCGGCGGGAACTGCGGCAGCTGCCGCTCCGGCACCCCGAAGGAGGCCGCCAGCACCTCCCGCGAGAACGCGGACGCTGTGGCCCGGTAACCGACATCGCCGGGCGTCGGCTGGTCGAAGAAGATCAGGAAGTGGATGCCCTCCTCGCCGAGCGCCTCGATGTGGTGCGGGTACGCGCGCGGGATGAAGTACGCGTGCCCCGGTTCCAGCTCGTACGTGTCCAGGCTGCCGTCCGGGTCGAGCACGGTCATCCGCGCGTGGCCGCTCTGCACGTAACCGAGTTCGGCGGTTACCGGGTGCCAGTGCGGTTCGCGCATCCCGGTGCTCGCGACGTTCAGCGAGTACATCGACAGGTCGTCGAGGGCGGCCCAGAACTGCTTGCGACCCAGCCTCGCCGAGCCGTAGTTGTACGACAGCGGCGGGTTCTGCGCTTCGATGTCGAACAGGTGCGCGTTGGGCAGCCCCGCCGAGTCCGGGATGCGCGCCGCGCCTTCGCGCCGCACGATCTGCGCAGCGTCCTGCCGCCCGAACACCTCGAACGCGGAGGCGGGAAGGTCGTAGGTGTTGCCGAGCACCGCATCCGACATGGCGTTGAAGCTGTTCTGCAGTGAGAAGTGCGCCGGCCGGTCGGAGCGCAGCGAGGCGATGATCTCGGCGGTCCCCTCCCCGACATTCTCGATGTGATAGACCGCGCCGGAGGCGACGTGGTACATCTGCCCCGGCTTCACGACGAAGGTGGAGAACTCGTCACCGTCCCCCAGCATCGACACGAGCACCGTGCCGGCCACCACGTATGCGATCTGGTTGGCATTGACGTTCCACTGCGGCTCCCGGATCGCACCCGGCTCGAGCACGATGCGCTTGAGCGACAGGCCGCTCAGGATGGGGAAGTCCTCCGCGGTCAGCTCGGAGATGCTGCCGAGCTCGGTGCGGTAGGTGTCGCCGGCCCCGATGAGGGATGCGACGTGGCGGGATTCGGTGGCCATGCTGGGTCTCCTTCTCGTCTCGGAACACGGAAGGCAGCCCGCGGCCGGGGAGGCCGGAGCGCATCCGGGTCACGGTCGCGAGGCTACCGACGCGGGACGGGGCGGGGCAAGGAGTTTGCGCTGGTGGGGTGGCCCGCCTACACCGGCGCCATATCCGTGAACCGGGAGAAGTGGCCCTGGAAGGCCACCGTCACGGTGCGGGTGGGGCCGTTTCGGTGCTTGGCGACGATGAGGTCGGCCTCTCCGGCGCGGGGGTTGTCCTTCTCGTAGGCGGATTCGCGGTGGAGGAGGATGACCATGTCGGCGTCCTGCTCGATCGAGCCGGACTCGCGGAGGTCGCTCAGGGCGGGGAGCTTGTCTGCTCGCTGCTCCGGGCCACGGTTCAGCTGGGAGAGGGCGATCACGGGCACCTGGAGCTCTTTGGCGAGCAGCTTGAGGGCTCGGGAGAACTCGCTGACCTCCTGCTGGCGGCTTTCGACGCGCTTGCCGCTCGTCATCAGCTGCAGGTAGTCGATGATGACCATCTTGAGGCCGACGCGCTGCTTGAGGCGGCGGCACTTGGCCCGGATCTCGACGAGGGTCATGTTGGGGCTGTCGTCGATGTAGAGGGGGGCGTCGTTGATGCGGCCGCGAGTGGATGCGAGGGTCGTCCAGTCGCGGCTCTCCACCATTCCCTTACGCATGCTCTGCAGCGGGATGGACGCCTCGGCGGAGAGGAGACGCATCGCGATCTCGCTCCTGCCCATTTCGAGGGAGAAGAAGATGGTGGCCATGTCGTGCTTGATGGCGGCGGCCCTGGCGAAGTCGAGGGCGAGCGTCGACTTTCCGAGGGCGGGTCGGGCGGCGACGATGATCATCTGGCCGGGATGGAGGCCGTTGGTGAGTTCGTCCAGCTCGGCGAAGCCGGTCGGAACGCCCGTCATCGAGCCGTCCTTGTGCTTCGCGGCCTCGATCTCGTCGATGGCGACGGTGACGGCGTCGGAGAGGGGGACGTAGTCCTCGGTCTCCTGCGAACCGGTGACGGAGTAGATCTCGGCCTGCGCGTTGTTGACGAGGTCGAGGACTTCACCCTCGGCCTTGTAGCCCATCTGCGTGATGCGGGTGCCGGCCTCGACCAGGCGGCGCAGCAGAGCCTTCTCGGCAACGATGTTCGCGTAGTACCCGGCGTTCGCCGCCGTCGGCACCAGGCTGGTGAGCGTGTGCAGGTATTCGGCGCCGCCCGCGCGGGAAAGCTCGCCGACCTTGGTGAGTTCGTCGGTGACGGTGATGACGTCGGTCGGCTCTCCGTGGGAGTAGAGGGAGAGGATCGCGTCGTAGATGATCTCGTGCTTGGGGATGTAGAAGTCAGGGCCACGGACGACTTCGACGACGTCGGCGACCGCATCCTTGCTGAGCAGCATTCCGCCGAGGGCGCTCTGCTCGGCCAGGAGGTCGTGCGGCGGTGTCCGTTCCGAGGTGCGCGCTTCGCCCGGTTCGCGTTGGTCTGCGAGACCCAGGTGGGCGATCGACACGTTTTCTCCTCTTTCGTTCCGTCACGTCTGTCCGGGCAGGGTGACCGGCGCGAGCGTTTCACGGCGCGCATCCCGAGCAGCCTGAATACCAGTGAAACTCGCTCACGCCACACTGCGTGGCACGGCTCGCTGACTATCAGGATCTTGCGGGTGACCACCGACATCGCCGGTTCCCTGCGACCGGCTTCCGCCGACCTCGCTCCACCCTATGGAGCACATCCACAGGCCACAACTCGCCCTGTGGATAACGTTGGGGAGAATCTGCGCGAAACGCCGCGCTGCTTGTGCACAACCTGTGTGGAAAGGTGTGGACTAAAAATGAATCTCCCGAGTTATTTTACTCTTGACCGGGGGTTTTTCTTTCCACACCCTGTGTGTAGAAAACAGTTTCATTCTTGTGGTGAAACCCGCATGCGGGGCGGTCCGACCTGTGTACAAAGCTGCGGATATTGCCCGTTAACGGGTGTAGCGGCGGGCCTCAGCCCGCCGCTACAATCACTGCTTATCGTGCCTACTTGGCAGCGACCACCTGAAGGGTGATCACGGCGGACAGGTCGTCGTGAAGACGAACCGTGGCCTCGTGGTCACCGACGACCTTGATGGGCGACGTGATCTCGATCTTGCGCTTGTCCAGCTCGCCGATCCCGGCAGCCTTGACGGCGTCCGCGATGTCGGAGGTCTTGACCGAACCGAAGAGACGACCCTCGCGGCCCGCCTTCACGGTGAGCTTGACCTTGGTGGCCTGAAGCTTCGCCTTGAGGTCCTGCGCCTGCTCGATGGTGTGGAGCTCACGAGCGGTGCGAGCCGCCTTGATCTGCTCCACCTGCTTCTCACCACCGCGGGTCCACGCGATAGCGAAGCCCTGCGGGATGAGGTAGTTGCGTGCATAGCCGTTCTTGACGTCGACGACGTCTCCGGCCGAGCCGAGGCCGGTGACCTCGTGCGTCAGAATGAGTTTCGACATATCCGTATCTCCTAACGGCCCGAGCCGGCGTAGGGGAGGAGTGCCATCTCGCGTGCGTTCTTGACGGCACGTGCGATCAGGCGCTGCTCCTGCACGGAGACACCGGTGATGCGGCGGGCGCGGATCTTTCCACGCTCCGAGATGAACTTCCGCAGGGTCGCGACGTCCTTGTAGTCAATGACGCCGACGCGAATCGACTTCGCCGGAGCGGCGTTCTTGCCGTCCTTGCCCTTGCGGATCGGCTTGCGGCGGTCGCCGCTCGACTTTCCAGCCATGATTTCCTTTGCTTTCCGCCCTCATCGAAGCCCGATGGGGCTGGTGAATGTTGGTGACCCTTAGAAGGGAGTCTCGTCGCTGTAGTTGCCCGGCGTGTTCCAGACGTCTGCTCCCGAAGAGGAGGAGGCGTCTGCAGGCGCCGATGCTGCCCACGGCTCTTCGACGGCGCCGCCACCGGAGGAGAACCCTCCGGGGCCACGGCCAGACGACTGCGCGCGCGTGATCGAAGCGGTGGCGTAGCGCAGCGACGGGCCGATCTCATCGATCTCGAGCTCGATCGAGGTGCGCTTCTCACCTTCCTTCGTCTCGTAGGAACGCTGCTTCAGACGGCCCTGCGCAATGACGCGCGAGCCCTTCGTCAGCGATCCGGCGACGTGCTCGGCGAATTCACGCCAGACGCTCGCGCGCAGGAAGAGAGCCTCACCGTCCTTCCACTCGTTCGCCTGACGGTCGAACGTGCGGGGTGTGGATGCGATGGTGAAGTTGGCAACCGCGAGCCCGTTCTGCGTGTAACGCAGCTCCGGGTCGCTGGTGAGGTTGCCCACCACGGTGATGACGGTCTCGCCGGCCATGGGACTAGGCGCCAGCCTTGTCGGCGGCGGCTGCCTTGGCGGGAGCGGCAGCCTTGCGGGCGGCCTTCTCGTCGGCGAGCTTCGTTGCGGCGGCGACCTGAGCGATCGCCTCTTCCGCACGGAGGACCTTGGTGCGCATGACGGCCTCGCTCAGCTTCAGCTGGCGGTCGAGCTCCTTGGTGGTCTCACCGTTCGAGGTCAGCTGAACGACGGCGTAGATGCCCTCGGTCTTCTTGTTGATCTCGTAGGCGAGGCGGCGGCGGCCCCAGATGTCGACGTTGTCGACGGATCCACCTGCGTCGCGGACGACGTTGAGGAACTTGTCAAGGCTGGGAGCTACGGTGCGCTCGTCGATCTCTGGATCGAGGATGACCATCAACTCGTACTGATGCATGACTAACCCACCTCCTTTGGACTTGGCGGCTACAGACGGTCTGTAGCAGGAGGGTTCTACATCTGTCGTGCGGGCATACGTCTGCCCAGACAACCTGTCCAGCGTAACGGATGCGGGCGTGTCGCGCCAGTCGGCGGTGGCCAGGGGAACGGCGGCGGGGGCTTCGAGGAGTGCGTTGGTCATGCATCCACCCTCGCGGGGAGGGGCGCATCCGGGAACAGGCGGTCAGTGATCGGTGGATAACCCGGCGGGCGCGCGTCCCTGTGGAGAACCCGGCGTCAGTGCTGCGCGTCCCACCACTCCAGCAGCCGCCTGGTCGCCTCCTCCTCGCCGAGCGGGCCGTCGTCCAGCCGCAGCTCCAGCAGGAACTTCATCGCCTGACCCACCTCCCTGCTCGGCTTGAGGCCCAGGATGCGCATGACCTGCTCCCCGTCGAGGTCGGGACGCACCGCATCCAGTTCCTCCCGCTCCTTGAGCTCGGCGATCCGCGCTTCCAGATCGTCGTAGGCGAAACCGAGCCTGTCGGCCTTGCGGCGGTTGCGGGTGGTGACGTCGGCACGTGTGAGCATGTGCAGGCGTTCGAGCTCGGGCCCCGCATCCCGGATGTACCTGCGCACGGCGGAGTCCGTCCAGTGCGCGTCCGCATACCCGAAGAACCGCAGGTGCAGCTCGATCAGGCGGGAGACGGAGTCGATGGTCGCCTTGTCGAATCGCAGCGCGGTGAGCCGCTTCTTCGCGAGCTTCGCGCCGACCACGTCGTGGTGGTAGAAGCTGACGACGCCGCCGGGCTCCAGCCTGCGCGTCGCCGGCTTTCCGATGTCGTGGAGGATCGCCGCCAACCGCAGCACGAGGTCGGGCGCCTCGCCGGGGTGCCGCTCCTTCTCGTAGCCGATCGCCTGGTCGAGCACCGTGAGGCTGTGCTGGTAGACGTCTTTGTGGTGGTGGTGCTCGTCGATCTCCAGCCGCAGCGCCGGGATCTCCGGGATGACCTGGGCGGCGAGGCCGGTGGCGACCAGCAGCTCGATGCCCGGCCGAGGGTCGTCCGTGCAGAGCAGCTTGCTGAGCTCGTCCCGCACCCGTTCGGCGCTCACGATCTCGATGCGCCCGGCGAGCTCCGCCATCGCATCCTTCGTCTCGTCGTCGACGGTGAAGCCGAGCTGCGACGTGAACCGGGCGGCGCGCATCATGCGCAGCGGGTCGTCGCCGAACGAGACGGCGGGGGTGCTCGGCGTCGTGAGCGTGCGGCTCAGCAGGTGCTCGACACCACCGGACGGGTCGACCAGCTTCACCTCCGGGATGCGCAGGGCGAGCGCGTTCACGGTGAAGTCGCGGCGGAGGAGGTCGCCTTCGAGCGTGTCGCCGAACTCCACATCCGGCTTCCTCGTCTCGCCGTCGTAGCTGTCTGTGCGGTATGTGGTGATTTCGACCGTGTCGTCACCGAACCGCGCGCCGATCGTGCCGAACTGTCGGCCGATGTCCCAGACGGCGTCGGCGAGCGGGGACACGACACGCAGGATGTCGTCCGGCCGCGCGTCGGTCGTGAAGTCGAGGTCGTGCACCGGCCGGTCGAGCAGAGCATCCCGGACAGGACCCCCGACCAGCGCCAGCTCGTAGCCCGCTCCGGAGAACGCGGAGGCCAGCGTTGCGACGGTCGCCGAACGGGCGAGGTCGCCGAGGCGGGCGAGGGAATCGGCGACGCTGTGCATGGTGCCTCAGTTTAATAGGGGCGCTCCACCGGGCGCGCTCGTCGGCGTCTCACAGCGGGCGGCCTCTAGAATCGTCGACATGGAGGCCGAGTCGGGATCGTGCATCGACGCATGAGCGCACCCCGATTCACCCTTCGGCAGGGGGTGAGGAGCCTCGCCGCGCTCGTCTGCGCCGCGCTGGCCGTCGCTGTCGTGCCGGCGGCGGCATCCGGTGCCACCGCCTCCGGAGCGGGGTCTGCGGCGTCAGTCAGCGCCGCATCCACCGTCTCCGCGTCCACCCTCACCGCCGTCACCACCGACGACATCTCCGCCTCCCTCTCCGCGGACAACGGCGGCGTGCTCACACCGACGCAAGACCTCACGGTCTCCGTCACGGTCACCAACCCCACCGATAGCGCGTACCCGGCCGGCTCCGTCTCGCTCTGGCTCGACCCGTCCCCGCAGAAGTCGCGTGCCTCCCTCAACTCCTGGCTCGCCTCCACGACGGCCGTGTCGAACAGGGTCACCATCGGCGAGGGCACCGTCACCGTTCTCGAGCCGGGCACCAGCACGGTCGTCCGGATCACGGTCCCGGCCGCCGCCGTCCCGTTCGGCACCAACCCCTCCGGCGCGGTCTACGGCATCGGTGCCACCGCCAGCGTCGGCGGCAAGACAGTGGATGCGCGGGGCAGCGTCGTCTGGAACCCCGGTGTCGCAAGCACCCGCTCCTCGGTCGGCGTCGTCATGCCGATCGTCAGCCCGTCGACCTCCGACGGACTCATCTCGGCGGCCGACCTCGCGACGTACACGTCCCCGAACGGCGTCCTCACCCGCGACCTCGACGGACTGATCGGCCACAGCACGGTCACGGTCGGCATCGACCCGATGATCGTCGCCTCCGTGCGCGCCCTCGGGAACGCGGCGCCCGCGAGCGCGACCGACTGGCTGAACCGCCTCGCCGGGCTGCCCAACGACACCTTCTCCCTCGGGTTCGGCGACGCCGACGTGACCGGTCAGGTGCAGGCGGGCATCGCGGCTCCGCTGGCGCCCACCTCGCTCGCGTACGCGCTCGATCCGAAGAACTTCACGCCGTCGCCCACGCCGGTCGGCGAGCCGTCCACCGCGACGCCCACGCCGCCCGCAGAGACGCCGTCGCCGACGCCCACCTCCGGAACCGACGTCACCCTGCCGACCCTCGACGAGCTGGTGGCCTGGAAATACTCGCTGACCGGCATCGGCTGGCCGGGAGACAACACGGTGCGCACGGCGGACCTCGCGCCGCTGGCCGCCGCCGGCCTGCGCACCGTGATCGCCTCCGGGTCCAACACCAACCAGAGCACGCTCGAGAGCACCCCCAACGCGACGCTTCCCTTCGACGGCGGCAAGCTCGTGATCTCCGACGAGGCGCTCTCCACCGCGATCCGGCAAGCGGCCTCCGCCCCCAGCGACGTCGCCTGGAACACGGCCATGTCCAAGGTCAACGCGCAGCTCGAACTGATCAGCGCGGAGGGCACCCAGAGCAAGCAGCTACTCATCTCCTTCGACCGTTCCTGGCCGTCCAGCGGCACCCAGCTGCGCCGCACCCTCGAGACCCTGTTCTCCTCCCCGTGGACGACGCCGGCCACCTTCCCGTCGACGGCGTCCGCGGCCGCGAGCTCCGGCCTCGCGCTCAGCGACGCCCCGGAGTCGCAGACCCGCATCGACGCCTTCAAGGCGCTGGTGCAGGACGAGCATTCGCTCGACGCCTTCGCGACGGTGCTCGACAAGCCGGAGACGATGACGGGACGCACCAGGGCCGAGCTGCTGACCCTGTTCGCCGTGTCGTGGCAGAACCCCCGCACCGACTGGTCTGCAGCGGTCGCCGCCTCCCGGAAGGGCACGGTCGACACCCTCCACTCGATCAAGATCCTGCCGACCGAGAACGTCAACCTGGTGAGCGCCCAGGGATCTATCCCGTTCACGGTCAGCAACGAGCTGAAGGACGAGGCGGCGAACCTCGTGCTGACGGCCGCGCCGTCCAACAGCCGGCTGGAGATCGACCAGAACGCGACCAAGCGCATCCCGCAGGACTCCCGCGCGACCATGCTGGTTCCGGTGAAGGCGAAGCTCGGCAACGGGCAGGTGGTGCTGTCGCTGCGGCTCTACAGCCCCGCCGGCGTGCCGATCGGCGACCCGAGCGCTGTGACAGTGGATGTGCACGCCGACTGGGAGGGCATCGGCGCGCTGATCTTCGGCATCCTGCTGGTGCTGCTGTTCGGCTTCGGCATCGTGCGCAACATCCTGCGCCGCCGCGACCAGCGGAGGAAGCGGCTGGCGGGGGAGAGCGGCGGAGGTGAGGGCGAGGCCGAGGTAGCCGACCCCGCCGACGCGGCCGAGCCCACCGACGCGACCGAGCCCACGCACGCGGCCGACACCACCGACGAGGCCGAGCCCACCACCCCGCCCGAGGGGGACGCCCGTGGCTAGCATCGGCCGCGCGAGCGCCGTGCTCGCTTCCGGCACGCTCGTCTCCCGGCTGCTCGGCTTCGCGAAGGCGTGGCTGCTGCTGCAGGCGATCGGCGCCGTGGCGTTCGCCTCCAACGCGTACGCCACCGCCACCATCGTCCCGAACAGCATCTACGCGATCATCGCCCAGGGCATCCTGAACGCCATCCTGGTGCCGCAGATCGTGCGCGCCTCCGTCAACGCGGACGGCGGCAAGGCGTACATCAACAAGCTGGTCACGCTCGGAATCGTCGTGTTCGCGGCCGTCGCGCTCGTCGCGACGCTGCTCTCGCCCGTGCTGATCACGCTGTTCGGTCTGCGCGGCGCGAAGGCCGACCTCGCGACGGCGTTCGCGTACTGGTCGCTCCCTCAGATCTTCTTCCTCGGCCTCTACACCCTGCTCGGCGAAGTGCTCAACGCGCGCAAGTCGTTCGGGCCGTTCACCTGGGCGCCCGTCGTCAACAACGTCATCGCGATCGGGATGCTCATCGCCTTCATCGCGATGTTCGGCGCAGACCCCGCCGGGACGCGCAGCCACGAATGGTCGGGCGGGATGGTCGCCCTGCTGGCGGGTGGCGCGACGCTCGGGGTCGCCGTGCAGGCGTTTCTGCTCTTCTTCTTCTGGCGGCGCATCGGCCTCCGCTTCCGCTTCGACTTCGGCTGGCGCGGCGTCAATCTCGGCCACGCAGGCAAGGCGGCGGGCTGGACACTTGCCATGCTGATCGCCACCCAGGTCGCCGGGCTGGTCGAGACCAACGTCGCCAACTCCGCCGGAACGGGCAACGCGGGAACGTTCGTGATGAACAACGCCTGGCTGATCTTCATGCTGCCGCATGGCATCATCGCCGTCTCGATCGTGACCAGCTTCTACACCAGGATGGCCGAGCACGCGCACCTCAGGGACACCGCGGGCTTCCGCGACGACTTCTCGTCGGCCACCCGCTCGATCATGCTGCTGATCACGTTCTCCTCCGCTGCGCTGATCGTCGTCGCGTTCCCCGTCGCGCGCGTGTTCACCGTCGACTACCAGGCGATGGGCTGGGTGCTGATCGCGTATCTCGTCGGTCTCGTGCCGTTCTCGCTCGTCTTCATGGCCCAGCGCGCCTTCTACTCCCTGGGCAATACACGCACGCCGTTCTTCTTCACGCTCGCCCAGGTGATCCTGATCGTGGTGGGCGTGCTCGTGTGCTTCGCCGTCCCCGCGCCAGCGAGGGCCGCATCCGTCGCCCTCGTCGTCTCGATCGCGAGCGTCGCGCAGGCCGCTCTCGCGTTCGCCCTTCTGCGCCGCCAGACCGGGGGAGTGGATGGGCGGCGCATTCTGAGCGGTCTGTGGCGGTTCGCGGTGGCCGCGCTGGCCGCGATGATCGCCGGCGGCGGCTTCCTGGTGATCATGGGCGGGGTGGACGAAGGTGCGTTCCCGGTGAGCGGGATCATCGGCGCCGTGGTGTCGTCCGCGGTGGTCGGTGTGGTCATGCTCGTGGTGTATTTGGGCATCCTGACACTGCTGCGTTCGCGCGATCTGCAGGCCGGTCTGGCACCGGTTCTGAACCGGTTGGGCGTCCGCTCCGAACTCACACGTGAAACGGAATAGCATCCGCCTAGGATGTGTTCTACACCTCAGCGGTCCGGTTCCGGGCCGTTACAGATAGTGCAAGGAGCTCCCGCCGTGCGGCAGATCATCATCATCGGTTCCGGCCCCGCCGGTTACACCGCAGCGATTTACGCTGCGCGTGCCAACCTCCGGCCGCTGCTGATCGCTTCCTCCGTCGAAGCAGGCGGAGAACTCATGAACACGACCGAGGTGGAGAACTTCCCCGGTTTCCCCGAGGGGATCATGGGTCCTGACCTCATGTTCAAGATGCAGGCGCAGGCCGAGAGGTTCGGCACGGAGGTCGTCCTCGACGACGTCGTGTCCGTCGACCTCACCGGCGACGTGAAGAGCGTCACCCTGGGCTCCGGTGCCAAGCACGAAGCCCTCTCGGTGATCTTCGCCACCGGTTCCGCCTACCGCAAGCTCGGTCTCCACGACGAGGAGCGCCTGTCCGGACACGGTGTGTCCTGGTGCGCCACCTGCGACGGGTTCTTCTTCCGTGAGCGCACGATCGCTGTCGTCGGCGGAGGCGACTCGGCGATGGAGGAGGCCAACTTCCTCACCCGCTTCGCGGACAAGGTCTACGTGATCCACCGCAAGGAGGAGCTGCGCGCATCCAAGATCATGCAGGAGCGCGCTTTCGCGAACGAGAAGATCGAGTTCGTGTGGAACTCCGAGGTCGTCGCCATCAACGGCGAAGAGACCGTGGAGAGCGTCACCCTGCGGGATGTGAACAGCGGCGCCGAGAGCCAGCTCGCCCTCAACGGCCTGTTCATCGCGATCGGCAACGACCCGCGCGTCCACCTGGTGCACGGTCAGCTCGACCTCACGCCGGAGGGCACCATCGCGGTCGCCGGTCGTTCGTCCAAGACCAAGGTCGCCGGTGTGTTCGCCGCCGGTGATGTGATCGACCCGACGTATCGTCAGGCCATCACGGCAGCCGCATCCGGAACGGTCGCGGCTCTCGACGCGGAGCACTACCTCACGACCCTCCCCAAAGACCTGCTGGACCAGACCGTCGAGGTCGAGTCCAGCGATCTCGAACTCACAACCACCGCATAAGGAGATATAAGAATGTCTGCAGCACGTTCGGTCACGGACGCCTCTTTCGAGAGCGATGTCCTCAACAGCGAGAAGACGATCCTCGTCGACTTCTGGGCAGAGTGGTGCGGCCCGTGTCGCGCCGTCGGCCCGATCCTCGACCAGATCGCCGCTGAGCACTCCGACAAGATCGAGATCGTGAAGCTCAACGTGGACGAGAACCCGCAGACCGCTGCGAAGTACCAGATCACCTCCATCCCCGCGATGAAGGTGTACCAGGGTGGCGAGGTCGTCAAGACCGTCATCGGCGCCAAGCCGAAGCCTGCCCTCGAAGCCGACCTGGCCGCCTACCTCGCGTAGCCGACCAGTTCTTCACAGACCCGTCCGGCGAATACGCCGGGCGGGTCTTTTTTTGTATCACCGCGCATCCCTCGATTTCGGGCACGGCGCACCACACAAATAGCATTGGCAAACGGCGTAAGAAACGGAAGACAAGTGACTGAACAGGGCAGCCCGCTTTCACGCGGCAACAATCTGGACCCGTGGTACAACCACTACGCGCAGCGCACGAGCGGCCTGGCCGCCAGTGAGGTCCGAGCCCTGTTCGCCGTCGCCAGCAGGCCAGAGGTGGTCTCCCTGGCCGGCGGCATGCCGTACGTCGCGGCCCTCCCGGAGGATCTGGTCGTCGGCGCGATGGACCGGGTGATGCGCGAGCAGGGCCCTGTGGCGCTGCAGTACGGCTCTGGCCAGGGCGTTCCTGCCCTGCGTGAGCAGATCCTGGATGTGATGGCGCTGGAGGGCATCAAGGCCAGCGCGGACGACGTGGTCGTGACGACCGGCTCGCAGCACGCGCTCGAGCTGTTCAGCAAGCTCTTCATCGACCCGGGGGATGTGGTGCTCGCCGAGGGGCCGAGCTACGTCACCGCGCTGGTGATCTTCCGCTCGTACCAGGCCGAGGTCGACCACGTGCCGATGGATGAGCACGGTCTGATCCCCGAGGCCCTCCGCGAGCACATCGCCCGGCTGAAGACCGCCGGCCGCAAGGTGAAGTTCTTGTATACGGTGCCGACGTTCCACAATCCGGCCGGTGTGACCCTCAGCTGGGAGCGCCGCCTGGAGATTCTGGAGATCTGCAAGGCCAACGACATCCTCGTGCTCGAAGACAACCCGTACGGTCTGCTCTATTTCGGTGAGCGGCCGCCGGAGGCGATGCGTTCCGTCGAGCAGGACGGTGTTGTCTATCTGGGCACGTTCTCCAAGACGCTCGCCCCCGGGTTCCGGGTCGGGTGGGCGCTGGCGCCGCACGCGATCCGCGAGAAGCTGATCCTCGCCAACGAGGCGGCCGTGCTGAGCCCCAGCTCGTTCAGCCAGCTGGTCATCTCCGAGTATCTGCGCGACGCCGACTGGAAGGGCCAGATCGACACCTTCCGCGGCGTGTACCGGGAGCGCAAGGAGACGATGATCGCCGCGCTCGAGGAGTATCTGCCCGAGCTGAGCTGGACGAACCCCAACGGCGGGTTCTACGTCTGGCTGACACTCCCGCCGCACCTCGACTCGAAGGCGATGCTTCCGCGAGCGGTCACCGAACTGGTCGCGTACACGCCGGGGACCGCGTTCTTCGCGGACGGTTCAGGCGCCCAGAACATCCGGTTGTCGTTCTGCTATCCGACGCCCGAGAGCATCCGGGTGGGTGTTCGCCGGCTGGCGAACGTCCTCAACGGCGAGCAGGACCTGCTGGACACGTTCGCCGGCACCGGCCCGCTGTTCTCCGCGCGCCGCGAACGCAACAGTCCCAACCCACCCACCGACCTGCGCTGAGCAGCCTCCAGTGTCCTGCCCGCTCGATCCCATCCCGCAGCAGGCCACCGCGCACTCATCACCCGACAGAGTTTGAAGAAAAGAGCTGATCATGGCAGAAAACGCCGCTCTCAACATCGTCGTGCTTGCCGGTGGCATCTCGCACGAGCGCGACATCTCCCTCCGCAGCGGCCGCCGCGTCGCGGACGCGCTGAACTCGCTGGGTCACCGGGTGACGTTCCGCGACCCGGATGCGTCCCTGCTCGGCTTCCTCGCCGAGAACCGACCGGATGTGGTCTGGCCGGCCCTGCACGGCGCGAGCGGTGAGGACGGCGCTCTGCGTGCCCTGCTGGAGCAGACGGGCATCCCGTTCGTCGGCTCCCGCACGGACGCCTCCCGGCTGGCCTGGTCGAAGCCGACAGCGAAGACCATCGTGGAACGCGCCGGAGTGGCGACGCCCCCGTCGGTGGCCCTCCCGAAGGAGACCTTCCGTGAGCTGGGCGCCAACAGCGTCCTGGCGACGGTGCTCGACGGTCTCGGCACGCCGCTCGTCGTGAAGCCGGCGCAGGGTGGCTCCGCGCAGGGCGTGACGATCGTGGAGCAGGCCGACGAGCTGCCGCGCGCGATGGTCGACGCGTACACCTACGCCGACGTCGCGCTGATCGAGCGCAAGGTGACGGGCGTTGAGGTGTCGGTGGCGGTCATCGACACGGGGGACGGGCCGGAAGCGCTGCCCGCCGTGGAGATCGAGCCGGTGTCCGGTGCGTACACGTTCGACGCGCGGTACAACGCGGGGGAGACGCGGTTCTACGTGCCGGCGCGGCTGGACGACGAGGCCGCCGCTGCGGTGGCGTCGGCTGCGACGACGGCGCACGTCGCGCTCGGCCTCCGCCACCTGTCCCGCATCGACCTCATCGTGGACGAAGCCGGGGTGCCGTGGTTCCTGGAGGCGAACGTGCTCCCGGGTCTGACGGAGACGTCGATCATGCCGCAGGCAATCGCGGCGTCGGGGCGCGACCTCGGGGATGTGTACGCGGCGCTGGCGCTAGCGGCTATCGCGGAGGCGTGACGGGGTCGCGGCGGGTGGCGGCTCCGATCGACCGCTAGTCGGGCCGCGGGGTCAACTGACTCGCGGCCCTAGCTAACTCGCGGCGTCAGCGGACTCGCGGCGTCAGCGTACCCGCGGAGTCAGGGGGGACCCGCTGCGTCAGTGCACCCGCCGCGTCAGCTGAAGGTCGGCCTGGTGTAGCTCGGCTGCCCGATCTCATCCAGGATGCGGTTGAGGTCCTGAATCGTCGCGAAATCCACCACGATCTGGCCTTTTCTCGCGCCGAGTGAGATCTTGACCCGCGTATTCAGACGGTCCCCGAGCTTCTCGGCGATCTCATCCAGGTGCCCACGGTGTTTGCCCGCCGTCGCTTTCGACCGCACCGGTTTCGGACTCGTGCTCGCCGCAGCCTCGGCCGCGCGCACCGAAAGCTCTTCGTTGACGATCTTGTCCGCGAGTCGCGCCATGGCTTCTTCGTCGTCCCCGACGGACAGGATCGCCCGCGCGTGACCCGCACTCAGAACGCCGGCCGCCACGCGGCTCTGCACGCTGGACGGCAGCTTGAGAAGACGCAGGGTGTTGGTGATCTGTGGGCGCGAACGTCCGATCCGCGTAGCAAGCTCTTCCTGGGTGATCCCAAAATCAGCAAGAAGCTGCTGGTACGCCGATGCTTCTTCAAGCGGGTTGAGCTGTGAGCGGTGAAGGTTCTCGAGCAACGCATCCCGGAGCATGTCCTCATCGGCGGTCTCTTTGACCACCGCCGGGATGGAGTCGAGCCCGAGTTCTTTCGTCGCGCGCAGGCGGCGCTCGCCCATGATCAGCTCGAACTTGTCCGGCTGCCCAGCGATCGGCCGCACGACAACCGGCTGCAGCACGCCCACTTCCCGGATGCTCGCCACAAGCTCGTCCAGCGCCTCGCGGTCGAACTCGGTGCGCGGCTGCACAGCGTTCGGCACGATGTCAGCGGGGGAGAGGTTGGCAAGCCGGGCACCCGGGACGGCGACTAGGCCATCCGATGCAGCGTTTGCGGAGGAGTCGGGGAAGAACACGTCGACGGGACGCGCCGACTGGTCGGTGGTGGGGATGAGCGCGCCGATTCCTCGGCCCAATCCTGTGCGCTTCGCTGCCATTAGCGGGGTGCTCCTCTGCGTGCGATCTCGGCGGCGGCTTCCAGATAGGAGAGCGAGCCGGACGAATTCGTGTCGTAACTGATGACGCTCTGCCCGTAGCTCGGTGCTTCCGAGATGCGGACCGAACGCGGAATGATGGTCTTCAGGACTTCCTTGGGGAAGTGATCCCGCACATCCTCGGCGACCTGATGGGCCAGATTGGTGCGGGAGTCGTACATGGTCAGCAGGATCGTGGACACCTGAAGCTTGGGGTTGAGGTGCCGCTCGATCAGCTGAATGTTTTTGAGCAGCTGGCTCAGGCCCTCCAGAGCGTAATACTCGCACTGGATGGGGATGAGCACCTCGGTCGCGGCCACGAATGCGTTGATCGTGAGCAATCCGAGCGACGGGGGGCAGTCGATCAGGACGTAGTCGAAGTCGTATTCGTCGAGGAACCTTGTCAGGGCGCGCCCCAGGCGCTGCTCACGCGCAACCATCGACACGAGTTCGATTTCTGCGCCGGCGAGGTCGATTGTCGCCGGGACCACGAACAGTCCATCGAACTCCGGAGACTTCTGAATCACCTCGTCTAGCTCTTTGTCGTTGACGATCACGTCGTAGACGCTGGGAGTGCCCTCACGGTGCTCAACGCTGAGAGCAGTGGATGCGTTTCCCTGCGGATCCAGGTCGATCACCAGCACCCGAGCACCCGACTTCGCGAGTGCAGCGGAGAGATTCACGACGGTGGTAGTCTTCCCGACCCCGCCCTTTTGATTAGAAATGGTGAAGATACGGGTCCGCGACGGCAGGGGGAGTGTCTCGGAGGCGATAGCCTCCCGTCGACGGGTCAGTTCGTGGATTTCCTGCGCCAGGGGAGTGGATGCGTCGAAGCCGGTCGGGCTCGATCCGACCTGGGCATCCTGGTCCGGTTGTTTCACGTGAAACCTTGTCGCTCGATCATGGTGCACGGCACCGGGTGTCTGAGTACGGGGTCGCATGCGCTCTGCGGCCATCAGTCAACTCTATCTTGGATGGTGTGCTTGCCATTCCGATTCGCGGCACGCTGTGGATAGTTGGAGGCTGTGGGAAATGTGGGGAGTGGCCCGAGATGATGGTTGCCTCGGCTCGCGCCGCCGGGTAGCTCTAGGCAGCGGGGATGTACTCCTTAGATTGCCTCGAAACCGCTCACATCTACATAGGAATTCGGCGCGCCGGTCCTCGCGAGCTCCTCGCACCGTTCGCGGGCTGCGCCGCTCGTCCATGTCGGCGCTTCCTGGGCTACAGTTTCACGTGAAACGCTCGGCGCGTCCCGCGCGGCGACTCGTTCCGTCACCGATCGCGTAAAGGGTGCGGGCTCGGCATATCTGGCGCACAGGCCTCCCAATCATGCGGACGTTAGGCGCACGGCTCCTGCGAGTGGATGTGCGGGCCAGGCGGAACCAGTTCGCGCACCAATTAGTGCCTGTAGGGACGATGTGATGTGATGTGCGCCGGGGGGGACTGCTGGTCCTGAGCGGCGGAGGAGCAGTGTCGGGTGGCGGATTGCGCCGTCCAGAGTGACCCGACTTGAACGGCGCGCGCAGGATTCCGCGTGCCGCTCATGTCGGCGCGCGGAGTTGCCGACACCTTCCCTGGTGATGCGACTTCCTGGGATCGCAGCCACGCTGCTCGACCGGGGGCGGGCGGCTGGACAGCGGGCCACTCCCATTACATTGACCACCGCGGTGAAAGCGATCTCACGCTCTCTGGTCGGACCCGGATACACCAACTCGTTTCCAGTGAGGAGCGAGGACACCCCTGGCCAGATACCAGCACCGAGGCACACACGAAACCGGTTCTAGCGACGGGCAAGCGCCCCCACATGACAGGCGATAGCCGCACCGGGCGCGCCCGGCGACGGCCAGTTCAGGTGCCCGTTTCACGTGAAACGCCGTCCAGTCACGCTGCGATCCCCGCGCCGGTCTCTATATGTCGGACGCGAATTGCGCTGGGAACCCAGTAGGCCGCGCCGATCGCCACACGCCCATCCAACGATCCCCGATCCACACGCGCGCACCTGAATCGACCTCAACTCCGCGCCCGGCACGGCCCGCCAATACCATTTGCGTCGTCGCGGGCAACAGGAAGCCGACGAAGTAGATTCACCCAGGTCAAGCGACTCATCGGAGAGCGCGGGTTGATAAGGATCCTCAGGTCTCACGTCACACCCCGTTTCCCCGCATTGCCTCACGTCTATTGCGGAGCCACGAGGGAAGCAACTCCACCTGACGCTCACGAGGCAACAACTCCACGCCGAACTGGCTGCGTCGGTCTGTGCCCGCGACCGCTGCGCCGACCGGGGTACCCCACCGCATTCATCACCACCGATAGGCAGCGACAGGTGCAGCCGCAGCCGACCGGCGCTGGGCCCTACCACGCCGCCATGCGCCAGCAATGAACGCCCCAACGGCATCAAGCCGCGAAGTGCCACGACCTTCGGCTCAGCGTAGAGCAGAGCTCCGCCGTACGCCGCCACCCCTAGTAGGACCTACACACCGTCGAGGAACCAACACGAACGCGATCAGACTTCGAGCCCGCAATATCCCGAAACACCAAAACAGCACCCACTATCAGGGCATAAACCCCCGAAAACACACCCGCTTCAGTGCCACAGGAGCGATCCTAAGCGCCTCTTGCTACCTCACGGTCGCGCGGATTACCCTCGTGACCTCGTCCAGGACGTCCTGACCAAGGGTCATAACCTCGATTTCGTGCACTTTGTACTTGCGAATCTCTTTTGTCGCCGCATCCACTTCGGCCTGCGCGCCGGCGCCCTTCATCAGGGCCAGCTCGCCGCCATCGCGAAGAAGTGGAGCGGTGAGGGGGAGGAGCTTGCGGAAGGCGCTGACCGCTCGCGCGGTCACCTGGTCGAGCGGCGCATCCAGGCGAACGTCTTCGGCTCGGGCGCGGACCACATCCACGTTGGTGAGACTAAGTTCGGCGACCTGCTCGTTGAGCCAGGCGACGCGTCGCTCCATCGGCTCGATGAGAACGAACGAAACATCGGGCCGCGCGATGGCGAGGACGAGCCCTGGCAGTCCGGCGCCGCTTCCGATATCGCCGACGCGGCCCGGACGGAGTAGGGGAGCGACGATGGCGCTGTTCAGGATGTGGCGCGACCAGAGGCGCGGGAGTTCGAGTGGGCCGATCAGTCCGCGTTCCTCACCCTGCGAGGCAAGGTTCGTCGTGAACTGTCGAGCCACTTCGATGCGCGGGCCGAAGAGAAGAGCGGCAGCAGCAGGCTCAGCCTCGAGGACGTCGTTCATCGCTCGGATCCCCGTTCCACGTGAAACAACTAGGACTTGGTGATGACCGTGTGACGGTCTCGACCCTCGCCCTGCGAATTCGAAACGAAGCCGCGCTCCGAGACGATGTCGTGCACCAGCTTGCGCTCGTACGAGGACATCGCGGGAAGTGCTGCCTGCTCCGCACCCTCTTCGATGCGGGCGATCGCGCGCTCGACGAGCGTTGCGAGCTCGGCCTGGCGGGCGTCGCGCGAGCCGGCGATGTCCAGAATCAGGCGAGAGAACGAGCCGGTCTTGTTCTGGACAGCCAGGCGAGTGAGCTCCTGCAGCGCCGTCACCGTGTCCGGCTTCGAGAGCAGGCGCAGGTTCGCGTTCTCGTCGGCGTTGACCGAGATGTACGAACGGCCGTTGCGGGCGTCGATGTCGATGTCGCCGTCGATGTCGGCGATATCGAGCAGCTCCTCGATGTAATCGGCGGCGATGTCGCCTTCCTGATCGAGCTGGTCGGCGGTCGGCTGCTCGTAGTCACCGGACTCCGACGACACGGGAGCCGGCGACTCAGCGCCCGACTCGGCGAACTCGACGTCGACGTCCACGTCGACCTCGGCCGACGGAACCTCAGCCGAGGTGGGCTCGGCTACGGACTCGGACTGCTGCACATCGGTCATTGGGAATCCCTACTACTTTCCGGCCTGCTTCTTCGCGCGGTTCTTGCTCACGGGCTGAACGCGCTGAGTGGTCTTCTTCGTTTCCTCTTCGACCGTCAGCACGACGGCGCCGTCCTCCTGGACGAGCTTGCCCTTGCGTGCCAGACGCGCCTCGCGCGCCTTCGCGGCGTCCGAACCCGGGGTCGGCATGTTGCGGATGACGAGGAACTGCTGACCCATGGTCCAGAGGTTCGAGGTCAGCCAGTAGAACATGACGCCGAGCGGGAAGGCGAAGCCCGAGAAGAGGAAGACAAAGGGGAGGAGGTACAACAGGATGCGCTGCTGCTTGAACTGGGGGCTCGCCTTGGTCTCCGGCGACATGTTCTTGGAGACGATCTGCAGCTGAGTGAGGAACTGCGAACCGGTCATCAGCACGACCATCACGGCCGCGATGATCATCACGGCGACCTGCTGCGGGTGGGCGTTCATCGCACCCTGGAAGCTCTGGTGCAGGGGAGCGACACCGAACAGGGTGGCACCACCGAACTGCTTGGCAAGCTCAGAGTTGAGGGGGCCGACGCCTGCGTGGCCACCCTGGGCGCCGTTCAGCACCTGGAAGAGGCTGAAGAACACCGGCATCTGCAGCAGCAGGGGGAGGCACGAACTCAGCGGGTTCGTGCCGGTCTTCTTGTAGAGGTCCATCGTCTCGCGGGACATCGCCTCACGCGAGAACTGATCCTTCTTGCCCTTGTACTTCTCCTGGATCTTCTTCAGCTGCGGAGCGATTTCGAGCATCCGGCGCTGGTTCTTGATCTGGCGGACGAAGATCGGGATGAGGGCGGCACGGACGACGACCGTCAGTCCGACAATCGAAAGCACCCAGGTGAGGCCGGCGGCCGGGTCGAGGCCGATCTGCGAGAACAGCCAGTGGAACGCAACGAGGATGAGCTCCACGACCCATTTGATGGGCCACAGAATCGTTCCGATGATGTCCATGTGGTTGCTAGGCCTTTCCCTGGCTTGTGGCGACGACGAATCCGAACGGTGTCACCCGATAGCGGCGCTTCTTCTTGAGGGGGACATCATCGACCCCGCCCGCGGCCCACGGGTGGCAACGGGCGATTCGGCGAACGCCGAGCACGGTCCCGATAGCGAGTCCGTGCTCCTGGATGGCCTGCAACGCATAAGCGGAACAGGACGGGTAGTACCGGCAGACGTCTCCGTACAGAGGTGAGATAACCGCACGGTATGCGCGAAGCACCAACACGGCACAGTTCCGCGGAAGAAGGAGCACTGCAGTGAATGCGGTGTTCATCGACGGACGTTGCCTCTACTGGTGAATCGGCTGATTGCTGCGGAGATCTCTTCGTGCAGGGTAGCCCACTCCGCTTGAGCGGACGCTGGCAATGCCCTGATCACGATGTCGGTGCCCGGCGACATCCGCGGAAGCAGTTCGTGGGCCGCAGCCTTCAGGCGACGACGCACGAGATTCCGCCGGACGGCGACACCGACTGTCTTGCCCACGATAAAGCCGAATCGCACCACATCCGGGTCCGGACTGGGACGGATGTACGTCACGGTGTTCGCTCCAGTGAAGCGAGCGCCGCGGCGCACAGTCGCCTTGTAGTCCGCCCCCCGCGTGATGCGATTGGCTTTGGCGAGCACCGGTGAAGGCTAGGCCGAGAGCTTCGTGCGGCCCTTGCTGCGACGTGCAGCGAGGATCGCGCGACCCGCACGGGTGCGCATACGCAGACGGAAGCCGTGGGTCTTCGCCCGCTTGCGGTTGTTCGGCTGGAAGGTTCGCTTGCTCATATCTCAATCTCCGTGTGGTCTCTTAACAGGCCGGTGCTGATGCAAAGTCCAGCACGGGGAGGCCGTGAAAAGTTTTTGGGCAGCCTCAACGGCTGAAGTCAACTGATTAAAACTACGACCTGTGGCGGACGAGGTCAAACCAGACGAGACAAATCCAATGATTATGCACAGGAATGGGAAGAACCTGAGGAGCGACGCGCCGCCGTATGCCCGCAAACGAATTTGATCCACAACCTGTGGACAAGTTACCGTGAGGACCAAAGTTATCCCCAGCCCATCCCAAAATCGGCAGGAGATCGCTACGGTATTGGACACACAGCGGTGGATAACCCTGTGAATACCTTTCCGGCCGCGTACGCGCAGCCGAACCGATGAACGCATCGACGAAGGAGTCGGGGTACTTCGCCGGTCGAAGGCATCCACACGAGACGAATTACGGGGAACG